>DASXLU010000176.1:0-6287 GCA_036496065.1 Candidatus Acidiferrum sp. | reverse complement strand
TGTGTCGGGAAGCGATCTGGCACGAGCAAACGCAGGCGGTATGAGTGTAAGCGCAGCACCTGCATCCGTGATTCGCCATTCGTCAATATTGGGCTGGGATGCGATGCAGGGCTCACCTGCGGCTCCTGAGCCTGCAGTTGTTCGAGTGAAAGCGGCTCCACCGCCAATGCCTGCGGGGGCCAGTACACCCGTTGCGCCCGCCCCATCGGTCGTTGCCTCTTCATTCGGCGCAGGAAGCGTGCTGTTTCCCGCACAGCCCGCCCCGATCATTGCGCCAACTACTACTTCGTCTCAGGACCTTAATTTTGAGCCTCATCCCGACGCGAAGAATCGCACAACGTTCATCGTGCTGGGCGTGCTGCTGGGACCCTTGGGCGCGCACAACTTTTATGCGGGGTTCAAAAAGAAAGCGGCAGCACAACTTTGCATCACGCTGTTGACGCTGGGATTCGCCAGTCCGATGAGTTGGATTTGGGCGGTAATCGACGTTTGTACCGTGGATCAGGACAGCACAGGAATCAAATTCAGATCGTAGAGGGCGCAAAAAATGGATTACTTTGTGCGGCGAGCAGAACAGGAGTTTGGCCCATATACGCTGGCGGAGCTGCAAGAGTACGTGCAGGCGGGGCGCGTTCTGCCAAGCGATGTGGCGAAGAGCGAAGGCCTGGTGGACTGGATGCCGGTGTCACAGATTCTAGGAAACATTCCGGCGCCGGCGGCGGCACCGGTCAGCGTAGCGCCTCCGCAACAAATTGTGGCACTACCACCGAATCTCCATTGGATAGTGCTACTTATCCTGGTGATTTTTACACGGCAGCTGTTCAACTGGATTTGGGCTTTTGTTTTGGCGAACTGGGCTCGAAGGCTTTCTGGCAATAACAAGGCCATGGTGCTGGTCGCGATGTATCCCGCTGGCATCGTGGCGGGCATACTGGCATTCGCATTCGCTGGGGCCATGCACGTTCCGAGCATCGCTGGGCTGGGATTTTTGTTCATAATTGGTGGCGCGATCGTTTACCTTTTCGGGATTTTCAAGATTCGCGACGCGATGGAGGAGTACTATAATTCGCGCGAAAATATTGCGTTGACGTTGAGCGGAGTGATGACATTTTTCTTTAGCTCGGTTTACTTGCAGTATCACGTAAACCGCATTGCCCGGTGGAAGAAGACCGGTGTGCTCTCTTAGGAAGATTTACTAATGCTCTCACCGCGCATACGTCGTTTGCTTTTGGACCACGAGACACTGAACACGCGTCTTGCGGAATGGCCGTTGATTCAAATCAGCGGTACGGCCGGAATGCCGCCTGAGGTCTATCGGTTCACGTTCAACATTCGGGGGCTGTACGTTTCCAGTGGAGGTGAAATCCTGGAGCGGAATGTTCACGTGCTGGAAGTAAATCTTTCTCTGGGTTATCCGCGGCGGGCACCGCAGTGCCGCATGCTGACACCAGTCTTTCATCCGAATTTCGATGATGCTATGGTTTGCATCGGAGATTTTTGGGCGGCGTCGGAAGGGCTGGACGATTTGGTAATTCGCATCGGCCGCATGATTTCGTATCAGGAATACAACACAAGAAGTCCACTGAATGGATTGGCGGCGAAATGGGCGGCACAAAATACGAATCTGCTGCCAATTGATTCGAGAAATATCGCGCCAGCATTGCAATCCAAAGAAGCGGTACCTGCTACTGCGGCTACTGAACCGGCTGCGGCCCAACCTCAACCCGCTGTCGCGTCTGAATCTGCGGTTCCGGCCGCACAAGGGCAGGAACAAGCAAGCCCGTCAACCCAAGCGGATCCTTGGTCCGAGAAAATTTCGCTCGCTTAAGCTGCGGGTAATGGATGGGTTATTGGGTGAGGAGGGCGCCGGCGATGGCGGCGCCGAGTTTTGTGGTCGAGGCGTTGCCGCCGGGGTCGGACGTCAGGACGGTTGCGGTGGAAAGGGCGTCGTCGATGGCTTTTTCGATGGCGAGAGCCGCTGCGGGTTGGCCGAGATGCTGCAGCATCATGGTTGCTGACCAAATCTGACCGATGGGATTGGCGATGCCTTTACCGGCAATGTCCGGAGCTGAACAGTGGACCGGTTCGAACATAGAAGGAAATTTGCGTTGCGGGATTGAGATTTGCCGACGGCGCAATGCCAATGGAACCGACTACGGCGGGCCCCAGGTCGGAGAGGATATCGCCGAAGAGATTCGAGCCGACGACGACGTCGAACCAGTCCGGACGCCCGACGACGCCGAGGAAAATGGCGTCGAATTTCTCGAGCTGGCTCAGGGCATCCGGTGGCATCATTCTGCCGGTGGTCCGGTAGGTCTCACAACTCCAGTCAAAGTGCTGCCACGAAACGTTGAAGGAGAATTTCTTTGCGGCTGCTTCGACGATGCGGACTCCTTCAGGGACAACTTCCTTGCCGATTCCGTCTCCGGGAATTACGGCGATTGAGTAGGAAGGCATTTGATTTAAGCTTGGCTCCCGGTCAGGGCAGATATGAGCTTTGCGCAGTCTAGCTGATTTTCCAAGTTTGCGAAGAACTTAAGAGTGGCTTGCGATTTAGATTTGGGCCGGTTTGCAAATAAGATGTGCCAGTTTCGAGGCCTTCTTTAGGTCGCGGCTGAAGCCGCGACCTATAAACCTCAACCTACAACCTACAACCTCAACCTTAGGACTTATACGAAGGGCGGATCAATGGATCGAGACACATCGGCGGCGCCTCAAGGGGCCAGGCATGCGGTGCTGGCTGGTTTCCTCGGGTGGACGCTGGACGCGTTTGATTTTTTTGTCGTGGTGTTTTTGATCGACGCGCTGTCTCATCAATTTGGCGTCAGCAAAAAAGAAATCGTTCTGACACTGACGGCAACCTTGTTCATGCGTCCCGTGGGGGCGGTGATATTCGGCTTGTTGGCGGATCGTTACGGTCGACGCACGCCGCTGATGCTGAACGTGATTTATTTTTCCGTGATCGAACTCGCGTGCGGTTTCTCTCCCAACTTTACTGTTTTCTTGATTCTTCGCGCGCTTTTCGGAATAGGCATGGGCGGAGAGTGGGGAGTCGGCGCATCGCTCGCAATGGAAGCGGCGCCGAAACGTTGGCGAGGCGTGTTAAGCGGAATTTTGCAGAGCGGCTACTCGGTTGGCTACCTGCTTGCTGCGCTGGCGGCGCGATTTGTTTTGCCCGCGTGGGGCTGGCGTCCGATGTTTTGGCTGGGCGCATTGCCTGCATTTCTGGCGCTGTATATCCGCACGAAAGTGCCCGAATCCGAAGTATGGAAAGAGCATCGAGCGGCCAGCATGGGCGACGTGCTTTATGTGGTGGCGCAAAACTGGCGGCGCTTTGCGTACCTGGTCGTGCTGATGACGTTCATGATGTTTTTGTCGCATGGAACGCAAGATCTGTATCCAGACTTTCTTCAGGAAGTTCACAAGATGTCTGCGGCAGCACGCGCTAATCTGGCGATGCTTTACAACCTTGGCGCAATTGTGGGTGCGCTTATATTTGGACATTTCTCGCAAATTGCGGGGCGCCGCCGCAGCATGATTACTTCGCTTGGCTTATGTCTTGCGGTAATTCCGTTCTGGGCGTTTGGGACAAGTGTTCTAGTGGTTGCGGCAGGAGCATTTTTCATGCAGTTGGGTGTGCAAGGCGCATGGGGAGTTATTCCGGTTCACTTGAATGAACTCGCAGCGGATTCGGCACGTGGCTTGATGCCAGGATTCGCCTACCAGTTGGGAATTCTATTGGCGGCACCAACGAATTCGGTGCAGTACTACCTGCGCGATCATTTTGGTTATCAGTGGGCTTTGGCGGGTTTCGAAATTGTGACGATTCTTGGGCTGGTTGGTCTTTTGTGGCGTGGAGCGGAAGATCACAGCAGAAGTTTCCATCGTCCGCGCATGGCAACAGAAACCTTAAGAACTTTGGGCGAGTCGCACAACGATGTAGGGGCCAGTCGTTGAACTGGGCGTCATAAAGCGTGGATCTTTTCACGCACCTACCCGACAAGGACAAGCGACATTTCCTTCGTTTGGCCGTGCGGGTACTGCCATTTCCGCACGATTCCGTGTATAGTCCTCGCAGCCCCGACACAGTCTAGCTAAAGTACATGGAGGTCTACCGTAATGGGCCCACGCTCGCGCTCTTGTGTGTTTTTGAGTGTCTCGGTTGTCGCTTTGTTCGCAGCATTGTTTTCGCGGAGCGCGCCCGTTCGAGTACAAGCTGCGGCTTCTTCCGCTCATGCAGAGGACGCTGAATTCAAAGCTGTCCCTTCTGCCGAACGGCTGGCCCGCGGCCGGTACATTGTTACGAGCGTCGCGCACTGTTTCGGTTGTCACGGTGAGCCCGACTTCAAGAATCTCAACGGCCAGCCCAAACCCGGCACAGGTGGAGCTGGTGGGCTCCCAGAGCCAATGGCGTTCAACGAAGATCCTGTCGTCGGCACGCTTCCTCATCCGAACCTTACGCCCGACAAGGAAACTGGAGCGGGCACCTGGACCGACGCGCAATTCGAACGCGCCATCCGCCATGGCATCGGACACGACGGCAGAATCCTCACTAGCGCCATGCCGTACGCGTTTCTGCGCAGCATGACCGACGAAGATGTCGCCTCGGTCATCGTCTTTCTTCGCTCGCTTCCGCCAGTTCACCACATGCTGCCAAAGCGAGATATTCCGTATACTCCCAAAATTGATTTCCAGCCCGAGATGGAACCCGCCATACCGCCCGATGCTACCGAGCAGGTGAAACACGGTTGGTATCTTGTGCGCATCGCGCAATGCAACGATTGCCACTCTCCCTACGATAAAGACGGACGCGTTCTGGACGGCAAGATGTTTGGCGGAGGTCTGGGCATGACCGGGCCGTGGGGCAACGTGGTCAGCGCCAACATCACGTCTGACCCGTCCGGCATCAGCCACTACGATACGGCAATGTTTATCAAGACGATTCGCACCGGACGAGCGTCTGGCGGCGTGCGCGATCTGAACACCATCATGCCGTACAGCTTTTTCCGCAATATGACCGACGAAGATCTCGCCGCCATCTTTGCGTATCTCCGCACGGTTAAACACGTTTGTCATCGCGTCGACAATTCCGAAGAAGCGAAGTACTGCCCGCTCTGCCGGCAGAAGCACGGCTTCGGCGACAGGAACGACGTACCGGCAGCGGCCGAGGAACTGCCTAAATAGTTCCTTATGCAATCGATGTTTGGAGACTAGTGCCACGATCTATGAGCGACACGCCTCTCAGCGGGCCGTTTCGTGCTTCCGCTAGGGATACGTCTCCCCTATAATTCCGCATCGGTTGTGGAGCATGAGTTGCCCGAGAAAATGAGTGGTTCGCAGCGCTATTCGCTTGTCCTGATCACCGATAACGACGAATTCGCTGCGGAATTGCGCAAGGAACTGGTCTCGGGCTTTCAGGTACTGGTGGCCGACAACGACGAGGAAATCAAGTTAGCGCTAGAGCAGCCGGAACTCCACGCCGTGCTTTTCGATTTGGATTGCATCAGTGGCGGGCTAGCGGATGGCCTGGAAGTTCTGGAGGAGATGCGCAAGATTCGCGATGACGTGGTTCTGGCCACGTGCACACGCTCCGGCCAACGCACGCTTCCGCTAAAGGCCAGCCAGGCTGGGGCCGACGAGTGCTTTCTGTTTCCACTGAATTTTCACGAATTGGAGATCGTGCTCACGCGCGCCATTGAGAAGCGTGCCCTTGAACTCGAGGGCCGGCGCATGATCCAGCAGGCAGAGAACAAATCCGCGTTTTGCTCGCTTATTGGGGCGAGTGCGGCGATGCAACGGTTGTACCAGACGATTCAAGCTGTGGCGGACAGCAATACGACCGTGGTGCTGCGGGGAGAAAGCGGCACGGGCAAGGAGTTGATCGCGCAGGCCATAGTGCAATCTGGCGATCGTGCAACGCAGCCGTACATTTGCCTGAATTGTTCGGCACTGCCAGAGTCTTTGATTGAGTCGGAGCTTTTTGGCTATGAGAAAGGCGCATTTACGGGGGCGGATGCGGCGCGAGGTGGCTTGATCGAGTCGGCACAGAGCGGCACCCTGTTCCTCGATGAAATCACCACGCTGAATCCGGGCCTGCAGGCGAAATTGCTCCGCGTCCTCCAGGAGCGCACAGTCCAGCGCCTCGGTGGCCGCAGCGCCAAGAAAATCGACTTTCGGCTGATCTGTGCGACCAACGACGACCTGGAAGATTTGGTACGCAAGGGGCAGTTTCGCGAAGACCTCTACTACCGAATCAATGTGGTGCCTATCGTTGTGCCGCCCTTGCG
>DASXLU010000175.1:0-4621 GCA_036496065.1 Candidatus Acidiferrum sp. | reverse complement strand
CGCGAACTGCAATATCTTCTCTACGCTGAGAACAAGCGCTCCCTGCTGATCTGCCTGCAGGCGCTGGATGCCGCCGGCAAGGACGGAACCATCAATCATGTCCTGGGCTCGATGAACCCGCAGGGCGCGCGCGTTCATGGATTCAAAGCGCCGACGCAAGAGGAAGCGCAGCATGATTTCCTCTGGCGGATCGAGCGGCAGGCGCCTAAGAAAGGCGAGGTCGTCATTTTTAATCGTTCGCAATATGAGGACGTCCTTGTGGTGCGTGTGCACAAGCTTGTTCCCGAGGAAGTCTGGAAAGGACGTTATGAGCTGATCAATGATTTCGAAAAGAATCTTTTTGAGAACGGCACGCACATCCTCAAGTTCTTCCTGCACATCAGCCCAGAGGAGCAGCTCATACGCTTCCGTCAGCGTCTCGACGACCCGGCCCGTCACTGGAAGATCAGTGAAAACGACTATGCGGAGCGGGAATTGTGGGACGATTACATCTCCGCCTACGAAGAAGCCATTCGCAAGACGAGCATGAAGCATGCGCCCTGGTTCATCATCCCAGCGAACAACAAATGGTTCCGTAATCTCGCCGTTGCGAGCATCGTCGCGGAGACACTCGAGTCGCTCGGAATGAAGTTCCCCGAGCCGACGGTTAACATTAAGGATATCGCGCACAAATATCATCACGCCGAGCTCGAAGAAGAGAAGAAGATAGGGAAGTCAAAATGGAAAGAACTGATAACCGAAGCGAAGAAAGATAAAGGAAAAGGGGTCGGAAAGCACGGAGGCGCAGCGAGCGGAAGCGCCCGGGATTAAGGAACCGGAGGAGGGCGCCAAATCATATTGAACAGCCGTGAACGGCGCGCAAACCACCAACCAAAAAGCAGGCGGACGTTGGCGCCTGCAGCTCTTTCAGAGCGTCCTTCCACTTGACCGTTCGGGACTCGTTGCTAATTTGGCCGCCGGTATATCGCTGGCGGCAATGAACATTCCGCAGGCGATGGGTTACGCAAAAATCGCGGGAACGCCGGTCATCACGGGGCTCTACACCCTGTTGCTGCCTCTGGTGGCTTTTGCCGCCTTCGGGTCGTCGCGCTACCTTGTGGTGGCGGCTGATTCAGCCACTGCGGCCATTCTGGCGGGGGGCCTGGCAGGGTTGGTTACGGCTGGCAGCGCACACTACGTCTCGTTGGCGGGGGTGGTGGCGCTGCTGACGGCTGGGCTCTTGTTGCTGGCCCGTCTGCTTAAGCTCGGCTTCCTTGCCGATTTTCTGTCGCGAACGGTCCTGATCGGCTTCCTTACCGGTGTCGGCTTCCAGGTCGGAATTGCCGTCCTCAGCGATATGCTCAAGCTGGAGGTGCACGGCACAAATCCGCTCAAACAGTTGCTGCAGGTCGTGCGACAATTGCCGCATGCGAACATACCGACTCTTTGCCTGTCAGCAGGAGTGGTGGCATTGGTACTGCTCTTCCGCCGCCTCGTGCCGCGCTTGCCTGGGGCGCTCCTTGCCGTAGTGGCGACGGTGGCGGCCAGCGCAGCATTTAATTTCTCAGGACACGGAATCCAGGTGGTCGGTCCTGTCGCAGGCGGACCTCCTCATTTTTCGGTCCCATCGCTGAATTGGGGGCTGGTTCGCCACCTGCTGCCAGTAGCCGGATCCTGCTTTGTGATGATCGTGGCTCAAAGCTCGGTCACGGCTCGAGCCTACGCCGCAAATCATCATCAGACGCTGGATGAGAATCGCGATCTGCTCGGCATTTCGGCGGCCAACGCAGCGGCAGCTTTGAGCGGAACGTTTGTAGTGAACGGCAGCCCGACTCAGACGGCAATGGTAGAAACTTCCGGTGGCAGCAGCCAATTGGCGCACCTCTCGACGGCCCTTGTGGTCATGCTCGTACTCCTTTTCCTCACCGGTCCGCTGCAGTTTCTTCCGATCTGCGTGCTTGGCGCGATTGTCTTCACCATTGCCGTCGGTCTCGTGGATTTGCGGGGTTTAAACGATCTGCACCGCAAGAGCCCTCGCGAGTGGATTCTTGCCCTCGCAACGGCTGCTTTCGTAGTGGTTTTCGGCGTCGAGGACGGCATCCTGCTCGCGCTCGTGCTGTCGCTGCTTCAGCATGTACGCCACAGTTACAAGCCTTCGGTAGCGGTGAAAACGCAGACGGCCGATGGCAATTGGCAGATGAGCGCTGTGGAACCCGGACGAATGGCAGCGCCGGGGCTGTTAGTATATTGGTTCGGGTCCGATCTCTTCTATGCAAACATTGATCGCTTCGCCACCCAGGTGCGCAAACTGGCGACCGAATCTCCCTCCTCCATGCGCTGGCTTGTCGTGGACGCGGGAGCGATCACGAGCGTCGACTATACGGCGGGTGGCACGCTCAAAGAGCTAGACAAGGATTTGGCGCAACATGGAGTCGCACTCGTTTTCGCTCACATCAGCGAGAGCCTGAAATCGGATCTCGATTGCCTAGGTTTGACTGAGGTCATAGGCCCAAACCGGCAGTTTGAGACATTGCGGGAATGCCTCGCCGCTTACGCGTCGCGCACTCGATGAACTCGATGACGACGCGATCACCGACGTGGCCATTGACCAGGCCCTTCGGGCGTTGAGCGCCAACCAATCGGAGGCAATGAGGAATGACGCATGTTGCACAGCCTGACTCGCCTTTGCGGTCGCGACGCACGCGATAACTCCACACGTATGCGCCGGTCAGCAGGCCAATACCGCCTAACTAAGGTCACGCCGGGTGTGTCGAACGCGAACTTTCCGCTCAACGCCAAAAAACATCCTATCAGGCCCATCAGAAACGGCGCAATGTACCGGCGCGCCTCAAAACCGGGTTTTATCAAATAATAGGTGCGGCAAACCTTAGGTGGCTGCGCACTAGTAAAGGGGAGTATCCCTCGTTGGTTGTGTTGAATGAGGGTGATGTCGTGTATCCGACCAAGAAGGAGCCAGAAAAGAATGCGGAGTGCTATTTCGATGGGAAGGGTCCTAGAACGCCGGGTTGGAGAACAGATCGTACATGGGTGATGCTCATCTCGCAGATAGACGAGCATGGGGCATGTCCGATTGGCTGGGTCGATAATGACAGAATGTCTAAGTTGAAGAATGAAGAAGAGGATAACTTTAAGTTGGGGGATGTATTGTACGGCCGGTCGGAAGGCACGGGTTCCGTGGCGAGAAATGAATGAAATTGGATCGGAAATCAGAAAATATACGCGTAATATAATCGACACCATCAACAATGCTATAATTAAGGGAAATTTGGACGATGAGTATGTGTATCAGTTTGCGAAGTTTCTGGACAGCGCACGCAAAGGTGGTTCCCCCACTCGGAATGGATACACATCCACCTTGCCCTCGTAGAAGCCCTCGATGGGTTCAACGACCTCCTGCCAGGTTAGTTCGCCCGCGATGGCGAG
Source organism: Candidatus Acidiferrum sp. (assembly GCA_036496065.1). Classification (GTDB taxonomy): domain Bacteria; phylum Acidobacteriota; class Terriglobia; order Acidiferrales; family UBA7541; genus Acidiferrum. Next base: position 1,198 of record DASXLU010000175.1, on the reverse strand, counting down.
ATTAATCGTCAATCATTGCGGTCTTGAATCCCTTCTCATCCATGTACGCTCTGAGTGCGTTAGGCTCTGCATCGGCGAGTGCCGCATCCATCGCGAGCGGTGACTGCCGCCCCGACGGGTGCATCGCTTCTTTCAAGATCGCCTGGGTCCGCTCAACACCTCCTGAATTACCCACGCCGTGCTCCGCCCTTGTGTTGCGCTGCTTTGCGCCCTCAGGTCCGGATCCCTTCAAACAAGTCTTGCCCAGTGACTGTAAGCCGCCGGATGCCTAGTGTACGATTGCCTTCAAGAAACACTTGCTTATCACCAATCTTAGTAGGGTATCGGATCGTCCGCCATCGCCGCAATCATCACCCGCCATGCGGTTGGCGAGAACTCGATCGCCGCGCCAAGATGGCGCGAATCCAGACCGCGATCAATCTCAAAATCCGCGCGCGTCGATTGCACCAAAGCGCCCAGGCCATCGCATGGATTTGGGCGCTCGTAGTGCGCTTGATCGCGTTTTCATGATTCTGTCTTGGGTTTGATCTGGCGATTTGGAAAACAGCCTAATCGATCGCCAGCTTTCAAGTCGCGCAGGTATCCTCCGTCCAACGCCGAAACTACTTCTTTACGCCGAGAACCGCGTCCTTTGCCGCCTTGGCGACTCGGAATTTGACGACAGTCTTGGCTGGAATCTTGATCTTCTGTTGCGTCTTGGGGTTGAAGCCGGTACGTGCCTTCCTCTTCTGTTTCACCAACTTGCCAAAGCCGGGCAGAACGAATTCACCGCTCTTTTTGGTTTCTTTGTAGGCCAACGTGCTGAGTGTATCGAGAAACGTTCCAGCCGTCTTCTTGTTTGTCTGAGTGGCTTGGGCGAGCGCGACTTGAAGTTCTGTTTTGGTCATATCTCGAGCGTTATGGCAGCGGCAGCGAACGATTTCAAGGAAAGAGGCGTGGCAAAGGGACGCTCACCGCTTCTCGTGAATCTCTTCTCGGTGTCAGCTTGCGATGACTGGTTGCACCTGGAAGAAAGTGATTCCCAAAGTGACACGCAAACTAAATTAGTCTCCCCTAATTTTTTTCAGACATAACCTGGAGTCGAGTAGGTCTCCGCTGCCGAGAGTGTGATTTCAGATCAATGCGACTGCGGAGACCTACTCGATGGTTGGACGAAGCCTGCCCCTGGCGTTGCTCTATGTATGGGTAAAGTACCGTG
>DASXLU010000174.1:0-5772 GCA_036496065.1 Candidatus Acidiferrum sp. | reverse complement strand
GAAGCCGCGTCGGCCAATCCAAGTCCTGACGGAGTTGTAGTAATTTTCGATTCCGCGGACGGCGGCATGATCGGCGCCACTTTGCCGGATATTCAGAAGGTGACTGCCGGTACGCTGGCTCGCGATGCGTTCTGGTCCCAGAGCTACATGGACCCCGTTGAAGCGTTTCGTCCTAGTGGGAAATAGTCTAACCCTTCTCCTCGTCTTTCTTGTTAGTTTCGAAACCGTTGAGCGAATTTTTCGCTTTTACTCAGTTCGATCCATGAAATAGGCTTGCATGCCACGTTCGTAAGAGGAGCGGCTATGCATTTGAACGCAGCAATCGTTGGCTTGGGATTCGTCGGTAAGGCCCATCTCGAAGCGCTTCGACGCCTTGGCATCCCTGTGCAAGGCACACTGGGCAGTTCGCCTGAACGAGGCAAAGTGGCCAGCGAATCCTTAGGCCTGCCGCGAGCCTATAGCTCCTTGGACGAATTGGCCGCCGATCCTTCCGTGCAGGTCGTTCACCTTTGCACTCCCAACAACCTACATTTTCAGCAAGCCAGCCAGTTGCTGCGCGCCGGAAAACATGTGCTGTGCGAAAAGCCGTTGGCGCTTGACTCCCGCGAAGGCGCAGCTCTTTGCTCCCTCACGAAAGAAGTGGAACGCGTCGGTGCTGTCGCCTATAACCTGCGTTATTACCCGCTTTGTCAGGAAGCACGCGCTCTGATTCACTCCGGCAAAATCGGCCAGGTGAAATTAGTGCACGGAAGTTTTTTACAAGATTGGCTGCTCTATCCGACCGATTGGAACTGGCGCCTGGAAGCGAAACTCGGCGGCGAACTGCGCGCAGTCTCGGACATCGGCACGCACTGGCTCGACCTCGTAACTTGGCTGACGCGCACGCGCGTGTCCGAACTTTGCGCGGATTTGGCTACGGTTCTCCCTTCCCGCCAGCGGCCCAAGGGGCGCGTCGAAACATTTCAGAAAGCCGGCAATGTCGAAACCGAAGAGGTGCTCATTACGACCGACGACTACGCCTCGGTGTTGCTGCACTTTCAGAATGACGCGCGAGGTGTGATGACCGTTTCGCAAGTAAGTGCGGGCAGAAAAGCACGGCTGTGGTTTGAGATTGACGGTTCCGAAGCGTCGCTGGCGTTCAACACCGAAGAACCAAACACTCTTTGGATCGGACAACGCAATCGTGCGAGCGAAGAGTTACCAAAAGATCCCGCGATGATGTCTCCCGAAGCGCGTGGCTACGCTGCCTATCCGGGAGGACATCCCGAAGGCTATCCGGATACCTTCGTTCAGCTATTCAAGGATTTTTATGGCTACCTGGCCGCCGGAAATTTTCGCGCGGCTCGCAATTTCCCGACGTTCGAAACCGGATACGACGAACTGGTCTTGTGCGAAGCGATTGCGGAAAGCGCCCAGAAGAAAAGCTGGATCAGCATTGGTGAGTAAACCAAGAAACTTAGGTGAGGGCGAGGGTCGACTCGCGCACCACTAGTTCCGCGGGAATTTTCCTTCGCACCACCGGAATGTCGCGTTTCTGGTTCACACTCTTGATCGCGTCCAGCACAATGCCCGCGCTGATTGCTCCCATGGCTTCCATCGGCTGACGCACCGTAGTGAGCGAAGGCGCGGAGAGACTGGCCTGCGCTACATCGTCATATCCAATGACCGAGCAGTCCTCAGGTACACGCAAACCCTTTTTCTTCAGCGCGCGCAACGCACCAAGCGCAGTGATATCGTCGTAAGCCATCAGCGCTGTGAATGAAGCGCCGCGGCGCAACAAGTCCGTAGTAAGCTGCGTGCCCGCCTCAAAACTGGAGTTTGCATCGAGCGATTCGGGCAGTTCCGCTACGCGCTTGGCGTCAATCGTCAATCCAACGGATTGCGCGAAGCCCCGAATTCCCTTCCAGCGTTGCCCACTGCTCGACAGCGCTTTCGGGCCGCGCAGGAACGCGATTTCGCGATGCCCCAATTGGTACAAGTGTTCGAGCGCTATCGCTGCGCCGCTTTCATTGTCGGCGGAAACCGTGCTCACCGACGACATTTCGAAGTCCCGTCCGGCGATCACCGTCGGAACTTGCCGCTGCGTCAAATCCGCCAGCACCTTGATGTCGGTAACCAGCCAATTCGCGATCACGATCAATCCTTCCACGCGGCGATCCAACAACATCTCCAAATATCGCTCGAAACGGTGCGACTCGTTGTGCGCGTCCGCCAGCAACGAAAGATAGCTCGACTGGTAAAGTGAATTTTCCAGCCCGCGCAGGATTGGCGTACAAAATGGATCGTTAATGTCGAACACCATCACGCCCACAATGTTCGAACGCTGGCTGCGCAACGAGCGTGCCAGCGGATTCGGCCGGTAGCCCAGTCGTCGCGCCGTTGTTTCGATTCGCTGCTTCGTGTCTTGCGGAATGTAGCGCGACAGTGGAGCGCTATTCAGAACAATGGAAACCGTGGAAGCCGAATATCCGCTTTCGCGGGCCACATCGCGGATTGTGACGACGCCACTTCGTATCGGACTCATCTCTCTCAATTCGGCGGCGCATAAGAATAGCGCAAGGTATCCGGTAGACGGTCGGAACGCGACCGAGTGTTGTACTCCAGTTCATAGCCAAGATGTTCCGCATCGGCGGGGTAATCTTTTCCGTCGAGGTAGGGATACGAGGCGAGTCCATGTTTCGGCAATGGCTCCACTGTGAATGCGTGCGCGGCGTAGAAATCCATGTCCTTTTCGAAACCGTCGGCATAGAAGAAATAGTCTCGCACCCAGCCTTGTGGCAGTTGCGGCAGCTTAGCCGGATTGAATTCGATTTTCACGCCTTCGCCCGAACTGAACACCGCAAACTTGTCGTCGGAATTCTGCAAGAGCGGTAGCACATTTCCATATCGCGTGTAATTTCCGGCGGCGTGGGCGTAAGGACCTGTCTTGCTGCGTCGTGAGTAGGAATAAATCGTGTCACTCGCCGGATGCAGTCGCGTTTCTTTCGGATATCCCAGATATTCAAGCGCGGCCGTCGCCAAAGGCACTTCGCTTACACGAATGTCTTTCATCTCAGGTGTCTGATCGATGCGCACCGCGTCCCAATAAATATCCAGGTTCGAAACAATTCGGATCCGTCGCGTCGCCGCCGGAATTTTTCCCGTTAAATCCGCGACCATAGTCCGCGCCAGGCCCGCCGGAAAACCCATGTCGTCTATCGCGCGAGACCAATTCCCTTTCCCATCCTGCACTTCTACGTACGGCGGTATCACCTTGATTCCGGCCTGATCCGCCGCGTACATCGATGTCGCCGTGAAATAGTCTGTGTATCCGTCGAGCAGTAACCGCAAGGGCTTGGCTGCATCCCATGCGCCTAGGTCTAACTCAATCCAATGCAATTTCGCGAAGCCCGCGAACGGCAGCGACTCGAAACTCGTAACATACTTGCGATCGCGCTTGGCCAGCAAAGGCAACACATCGTGGCCCCGATCATCCCACGCGCCAACGGGCACGCGAGAATTCTCCGTCGCAATCACGCGGAATTCCGGGAACGGTGGGTTGCTGGCGAAACGCTCATTGGGATTTACTTCGACGTTCGCCGGATGATCGATCGCCAGCAATCGCACCTGATCGAGATACACCGTTTCTTCCATCGGCTCCATAAACCGAAAACTCAACAAGCCATTCTTCGGACGCACGCTTTGCGCCGCAACTTTCAAATATTCGTCGGGATCCGGCACATCGCGTTCGCCCGGCGCGATCCAGTGGCCAACAACTCCCGGACCGATCATGTCCGCAATGAATTCGTATTCCTTGCCATTCCACGAAAAAAGTACGGGACAAGAACTGCCGCGACGATCCAGTTCACCAATGGTTTGCGTTTTCTGCGCAGCAAGATTGACTTCATCTTGCGGAACTCCCGTCGGCCACAACAGACGCACGACCTCCGTGGATTTTTCCGCTCCCAATCCTGCGATCAACGGCGCTGTACTCTGTCCGAGATAGCCGGAACCTCCTCCGAATTCCCACTTCTGATAAAGCGCGCCAGCGTAAATTTCGACCTTCGTTCCGATTCCACTTTTGTTGTCGTTCAGCGCCTTCAAATCGATTTGCATCCAGTTATTTTTGTTCGCGCCAATATTTTCGAGCAGTAGCGGCGCTGCGCCTGCTTGCGTGACTACCAGATCCGGGCTCCCATTCGCTTTCACATCGGCGACCGCAATCGCGCGAGGCTCCGCAAGCTTTACGGTATCGAGTTGCGTTTTCTTGGTGACATCGGCCCAGCCGCCATCGCCCAGATTTCGCAGCAACCTAATCTCGCCACCGTTGGCGCTTTCGCCGACCGCAACCAGATCGAGCCATCCATCGTTGTCGTAGTCCACCCACGTCAGGCCCCACCCCTGTTTCCAGGCAAGATCAGGTAATGGCACGCGCTCCAGCTTTTTGCCCTGCACATTGCGCCACAAACTAATACCCGGCGCTCCGGCGTGCGTAAACGCGAGATCGACCCAGCCGTCCTTGTCGAAATCGAACGCTACAACTCCGACAGCCGGCGGAAGTTTTTCCTTTGCAAAATCCAGTCCATCCAAGGGAATAAACTTGCCCTCGCGCGGATTCAAATAGACCGACGCTCCCGCTGAACCGCCCGCCACAATAAAATCGATGGCCCGATCGTTATTGAAATCGCTTACCGTAACGCCGCCACCCGTGGCCTCCAACGCTAATCCGGAATCCGCAGATACATCAGTGAACGTGGAGTTTCCATTGTTGCGCCACAATGTATTCTTGCGTTTCCCTGCTCCACCTTCGCCAGCCGACACCGTGAGATACAAATCCAGATCACCATCATGGTCGTAGTCCACGAACAACGCCGCAACGCATCCGGGTTCCCGCCGTATGCCCACTTTTTCCGTGACGTCTACGAACTTTCCGCCGCTCTCATTCCTCAGCAGCCGCACACCACCCGCTTCACAGACCGCGAGATCAGTGTGTCCATCATTGTCGAAATCACCCGCCGCGCAACCAAGTCCCGCACCAAGCGAGCTAAGCCCGGCGCGTTCCGTAACGTCTTCGAACTTTCCCTGCCCCAGATTCCGCAGCAGATGACTCTTCTCCGTTCCTGCGCCAACAACGAACAGATCGATCTTGCCGTCCTCATCAAAATCGAGAAAGCACGCGCCGTTGCCCGGTCCACGCAAAGCAGCTAGCGGCTGCGAAACATACCGCACAGGGATTTCGGCCGGCGCACGCAGTTCCGATCCACGCACAAATTCCGCCAGCGAAAATTTGCCTTGATCCCCGTAGCCCGCTCCAAATGGAGCCCCCAGATGCTCAGCGGTGATTTTCTGGAAGCGTTTCATGTGCTCACGCGCGGAATCCGTATCCCCTTTGCGTTGATACGCGCGCGCCAGCCCAAATTGTGCCGAAGCGTGATACGGAGCGATGGCCAGCGCTTTCTTAAACGCAACGATAGCATCGTCAAATCGCTGTAACTGCGAACACAGAAAGCCTTCGAAATAATACGGGTCCGGCTCGTCAGGCACGATTTTTTCTACGTGCTGAAATGCCAGAATGGCTCTTTCAGGCGCGCCCGTATCTTTGTACGCGATGCCCAGGTTGTACCAGGCATACGGGTCGTCAGGTAGTTTCGCGGACGCGTCCTCGAGGTTACTCACCGCGGACTCAAGTTTCTGTTGCGACAGCAGCGAGATGCCCAAATTCATTTTGGCCGGTGCGAAATTCGGATCAGCCGCCAGCGCCCGTTCGAAATATTTCTGCGCCTCCGCGCCTTT
>DASXLU010000173.1:0-5116 GCA_036496065.1 Candidatus Acidiferrum sp. | reverse complement strand
CCGATGAGCCGGCAATTGACCACGCAACCGCAAAACGCCGGCTCGTCCATGAGAAGCAACACGTCGAGAGGGTCGCCATCATCGGCGAGAGTAGACGGAAAAAATCCGAAATCGTACGGGAATGCCATGCCCGCAGGGAGTACGCGCTTTAGGGTAAACGTACGGTCCGCGCTGTCGAATTCGTATTTGTTTCGGCTTCCCTTCGGAGTTTCGACTACCGCCTTAATCGTGCTGTCGTCCTTCGGATCAATCGGCTTCAAACGCGAGGGATCAGCGAGGCCTTTTTTCTTGACGCTACCGCCCATGGGTTCTCCTGTTAGATCGATGCTTTATAAATATTTGGTTACGCGGCTGAAACGAACAATCGGAAATTTGCTTGGGGACGCACGAGGAATTTGTGTAGGACTTGCGGACCATCAATCAGTTAAGAGCAAAATCAATCCGCGCTGGGGTGGCTGCAGTCCCGGCACTCGCGCGAAATGGTTATTTCGGAGCAGCAAGGTCAGAAAAAAAACTACCGCCTTTCAGTAAGATGTCCACCGCTGTGAGCAGCGTACTTCCAACTTCCGTTTTAGTCACGAATCCCTGCGCTCCCGCGGATTTAGAGGCTCGTACCATCTCTTTTCCGTCATGCATGGATAGCATCAGAATGGGAACCTGCGGCAAGTTTTTGTTGATTTGTCTGGCAGCGGCGAATCCGTCGAGAATTGGCATGGACACATCAAGGATCACCAGATCCGGCCGCAGCTCCAACGCCTTCTGAATTGCATCTGCGCCGTTCACAGCTTCGCCAATTACTTCCAGGTCTCTGCGAGACTCCAGGATCGAGCACACACCGCGTCGAACCACTTCGTGATCGTCAGCTATAACAATTCGCAACGGAGAACGACCTTTCCCGCCACGGGACGCTCCGCGCGTTGAAACCAAGCTTTCGGTCAAGCCGATAACAGGTCCATACCGGAAACGCTGTAGAGACCTAAGGGATTTCCTTAGCTACACTCGAATTCACAGCCAACAAATTTGGGTTCACAAAGACCATCGGAAGGTCGAGGATTTTCGGACGTAAGCACTCCTCGCGGTTTGCGACTTTGCAGCGGATTCAGAGTTTGAGTGGCGGACATCCTTTTTAGCTTCCAGTCATCCAACGGCTGGTGCTAACTGGAAACCCTTAGAAGACGGAGCGCACAGTGATCAAGCAAACCGAAAAAAAGAATTCTGACTCGGAAAAGGCTGCCGTAACTCTCCCAGGCACCGTGGAAAAGATCATTCCTGCCATCCATCCGGGCGAAGAGGACAAAGCTCAAATCACCGTGGAAGGCGCGGAAGATTTATACCGCGAAATTCGCGTCGAAAATACGCTGCAAGACGGCAATGGCAATCCAGTCAGCTTAAAAAAGGGCGCCGAGGTAGAAGTCACCATCGAAGCGGAACCCCACGCAACAGAGCCCAAAAAACCTGAATCACCTCAGAAATAAGCCTGCCTGCGCCATATACATCCCCAGACTCGGCACTGCCGCTCGCAACAACTACTTTCTTCATGCCATACATTTCCAACTTGTTCCTAATGCGCAGTGATTGTTTTGGCAAAACTGGTGGGCTACTGAAATCGGTCAATTTGCGCCGGAGGCTGCCTTACCGCCATGCGATCTTTTACCTGTTAGATCGACCCCCGCTTGAGGGTCGTCGTACGTCCCAAGCAGGTGGATCGCAAGCCTTGACCCGGGATGATGTTTGCGCTGAAAGAGAGAGTTGAACGGCTTTAACAGCACAGATTTGAATCCACTGGTCATCTGAGAAAACTCAGCATCGGTCTTGAGAGTGCCGTGCAGGTCGATCGCTTTGCTTTCGACATTGTACGTACCGTGCATTTGCGCATGCGCCCCCGGGACCCGGAAAGACAAATCAGAGAAATTCGCGGTCGCGTTGTGCAGGTCCACGTGACCTGAAAGATCGGAAATCACCCGGTCCTGATCCTGCGGGTCGAGCGTGGAGTCAGGCTTCATTCCTCGTGCTCTCTCGCTGAGCATTTCTACGCTGGCTTCCGTCGAGGAATTCACGAACTGGCCCTCCTGAATCCCAAACTCTCCGCCAAGACGAACCTTCTCCAGAAACGGCCGCTCTCCAGGTGGAATGACAACGTGCGCGCGAAAGGAAGTTACTCCATTAAGCGGCGCCTTGGGCTCCCGTACGAAAAGCAACAGAACGTCCTGGATACGCCCATCGCGTACACTCAGGTCCACGTTGGCGGTCTTTCCGTCCTCGCCCGCATGTCCAGAAATGTCGGCTTTCGCCAGAACGTTGGTATGCAGGAACGACGCACTCACCCGATCCAATGCAACATCTCCATTCGTGCCGTTGATCAACGCGTGGAATTCGCTGGATACGTGGACCGCATGCTGGCTGTGCTTAACCATGAAGTCCGGTATATCGATCGTGCCGCGTGCTTCGATGTGCTGCAAAATCCCCTGAAACGAATCGTCGGAAGAAAGCAAGCCTGCGAGGCCTTCGAATACGCTTAAATCGGCATGGCGAAAAGAATATTCACCTTTAACAGGCGTTTGACCCGGATCCCTCGAATTCCACGGTCCGAATTTGCCGCTCGAGCGGATGTCACCTGGAGGCAGCGGATTGTGCATGAACACTTCGTACGACATGGCCTCATTCCTGCTGACGTCGCCAAGCTTCAGGGCATGAATTTCGAAACGGAGAGGCTCACGAGAATCCGCGCGCGCAATTTCAACCACCGCACCGTCGGCGATAACCGATCCGATCCTCGTCTTAGAAGGAGTCTCTTTCCAGCCAGTGTCTTCAAGCGGCGTCCCTAGCCGCGGAATCTGCGCGCGAAATCCTTGCATGACAATGCGTGCCACGTATCCGGGCCGAAACAACATGTCCAGATAATGAGCTTCAACGGACAGACGCTGGATCGTCACCACCGCAGGAGTGCCCGCAGGCCGGCCAAGTCTGGCGAAAGTCGCGCCTTCGGCTTCGCATCCGGGATGCGGGAAATACGTAGAGCGAAACTTCTGAAATGTCACCGTGGCAGGGAAAGATTCCTGAAGATCTTTTGTCACTCGCGCCTGCGAAAAAGGCCAATGCGTCGCGAGTATTACGCCGCCGATAACCAGGCCTATGACCATTACCGCTGCCAGACTCCGTGCGATCGTCCGGACATTTATGACGCGAGCGGAGTTCTTCTGGAACAATAGTGCGAGGCCTTAACTTTCCTTCGGACGTGGCCGAATAAGATCGAACGCGTAACCTGAGCCGTCGAAGAGCCAGCCGGGCTTAAGGGGTCAACAACCTACTCGCAAAGTTAGAAGCATAAGGCACGTGAAGCACACAGGCTACGCGTAGAAATAGGTAGGCGTATCCAAACATCAGTGTAGCTGCTTAAATCAGAGGCAATACAGCGGAACGAAAAGCCGATTTGACAGTGGCAACGTCGGTTGTGTACCGTGCGGACTGCATGCAACCACGAGACTCGAAATCCACATCCCACGCGGCCACCGCCGCTTCCATTGGCTTGCAAATCGACCGCGGCGAAGACGTTCTCTCGTTCACCCTCGATAATCCGAACCACGGCAACGAAATTACCGGCGCGATGTTTGATGCGATGTTGGCAGAACTCCGCGATGAGGCGGAAGATCCTCATGCCCGCGTGTTGCGAATTCGCGCGCGCGGCAAAGTTTTCTGCACCGGCCGCGAGCGTGCCGGGCGCGACGTCGCGTCGATACGTCACGAATCGGCGCGCCTGATCGAGCTGAAACGAACGTTGCGCCTCTCTCCGCTAATTAGCGTTACCGAGGTGCAGGGAGACGCGTTTGGCTTTGGTTTCGGCCTCGCCATCGTCAGTGATTTCGCTCTCGTGGCCGACAATGCATCGCTGGCGTTTCCTGAAATGCGCGCTGGCCTGGCGCCTGCCGCGATTATGGCCTACTTGGGCGAATACGCATTGCCGCGCTTCGCATTTCCGTTGGTTTTGTTTGGCGATGCAATCGACCCGCAGCGTGCCTTGCAGATCGGGCTTATCTCGCAAGTCTGTTCGCCAGACAAGCTGGCCAGTGAAGCTGACGCGCTCGTGAAAAAGATTTGCGCCCTGGATGCGGGGGCAGCACGCCGCTGCAAAGAATTTTTCCAAACCGCCCAGCAGAACTCTTTCGATCAAAACTGCCGGCTCGCCACGGAAGCGCTTACCGTAGGCAGCATGGCCCTGCTCACAAAGGCGAAATAAACCACCTATGATCGTCAATGCAGGCGCGCGACTGGATCGTCTGCCAATCTCGCCGTTCCACCGGCGAATCATGTGGCTCATCGGCATCGGAATGTTTTTCGACGGCTTCGATATTTATGTTGCCGCCACTGTTCTGGGTGCCACGTTGAAGACCGGATTCGCCACGCTGAACCAAAGCGCGCAGTTTGTCTCGCTGACATTTTTGGGAATGATGCTCGGCTCGTTCCTGACCGGATTTCTGGGCGACCGCTTTGGAAGAAGATTCACCTATCAGGCAAATTTGGCGCTCTTTGGAGCAGCGTCGATTGCGTCGGCATTTGCTCCGTCGATGACGGTGCTGATCTTTTTGCGATTTCTCATGGGCATTGGTTTAGGCGCGGAAAACGTGGTGGGCTACTCGACGATCACCGAATTTGTGCCACCGCAAGCGCGTGGAAAATGGGTCGGGCTGATGTCGGTCTTCGTAGTAGCCAGCCTGCCGATCAGTGGACTGACGGGAATGCTGATCATTCCCTGGGTTGGTTGGCGGGCGCTGTTCCTTTTGGGCGGGCTAGGTGCGCTGGTGGTGTGGTACATGCGCAAGGCCTTGCCGGAATCGCCGCGGTGGCTGGAATCCGTTGGAAAAGTCGACGAGTCCGAAGCAATTCTGCAGACCATCGAACATGAAGTAACAGAAAGCAATGGGCCACTTCCCTCGCCTGCGGCGCCTTCCGGCATAGTTCATTCACGGGAAGTCGGCTCGCTGCTGAAGCCTGGGCTTTTGCCGCAGATGTTCGTGGGCGCGATCACCCTGATCGTGATCAACACATTGTTGTACGGATTCGTCACATGGCTGCCGACGTTTTTTGTGCAAGAAGGCAGAAGCATCGCGAAGTCTGTGGC
>DASXLU010000172.1:0-3719 GCA_036496065.1 Candidatus Acidiferrum sp. | reverse complement strand
TTTGGCACGCTAATTCCCGACCCAGTCCTGACGATAAGCGCAACCAGAGACGCACTGGACGCCGGCTTTCGACACTTCGATTGCGCGGAGCGTTACCGCAACGAGCGCGAGGTAGGCCAGGCGTTACAGGAAGGACTTGCTGCCGGCGGGATCGCTCGCGAAGACATTTTTGTCACCACAAAGTTGTGGAACTCTAATCACCGGCCCGAGCGCGTCGAGCCGGCGTTCGAGGCAAGCCTCGACCGACTCCAGCTAAAGTATCTGGATCTTTATCTCATTCACACTCCATTTGCATTTCAGCCGGGAGACGAACAGGATCCGCGCGACCAAGACGGCAATGTCCTCTACGACCGCGATACAACTCTCCTCGACACCTGGAGGGCGCTGGAAAGTCTCATGGACCATGGCAAATGCCGGGCCATCGGACTGTCGGACATCAGCTTAGACGAACTGAAGCCCCTCTATGATTCGGCGAGAATCAAGCCGGCCGTTGTCCAAGTCGAAGCTCATCCATATCTTCCGGAAACGGAGCTACTCGAATTTTGCAAGCAGAACGGCATCGTTTTCTTGGCTTTTGCACCATTGGGGCATGGGGCCAGGCCAGGCCCGCTTGAAGATCCTGTTATTTCAGCAATCGCTGCGCGAGTCGGAAAAACGCCGGCGCAGGTGTTGCTGGCGTGGGCCGTGCAGCGCGGCACGGCTTTGCTTACCACACCTCGCACTGCGGCCCGCGCGCAAGAAAATTTCAACATCTCCGCCCTTCCGGGAGACGCGCTTGCAGAAATCAATCGAATTCAGACCAGACAGCGGCTCAACGAAGTGGTGAAAACCGGCATCCCGGGATTCATCCCAAAAACTACTTCGGCATAAAACCGCCGAGCCTTCCAAACGATCTGCAAACATTGTGTCAGGTGAGCGGAGAGTTTCAGCCATGCCCTGCGGCTGCAGCACGTTTCTTCATTTCTTCTTCCGACACGTCTTCTGTGTGCGTCGCGATATACCAAACGTGGCCAAACGGGTCGGTCACTCCGCCCGTCCTGTCGCCGTAGAACTGGTCCGCCAAAGGCCTTTGCACTTTCGCGCCTGCAGCCACCGCCTGGGCGAACACTGTGTCCACGTCCTCTACATAGAGAAGAATACTCACCGGTGAGCCTCCAAGAGACTGCGGGCTGCGCGCTCCCATTTCTGGGAACTCATCAGCAAGCATGATCGTCGAATCGCCAATCTTGATTTCTGCGTGCCCGATCCTCCCATCGGGTTGCGGCATGCGCATAATCTCATCGGCTCCGAATGCGCTCTTGTAAAACTCTATGGCCTTGGCCGCGCCTGTAACGATCAGATACGGCGTGGCCGTGTGGTATCCCTCGGGAATAGGTTTCACTTTGTTCGTCATCGTTGGCTCCTTTCCTCGGCTTCACTCTCCCAACATCTCTTCGATCCGCACTTCGACTATGATTACAAATCTCGCCAGAGCTAACAGTACACGAAACCTGAGATCTATCCCGTTCTCGCCACAAATCAAACGGATTGCCCGCCGGTTAGCTCTGAGCGGCATCCGCCACGGACTGTGTTTGATCGGCGAGCCGCTTCGATGAAACGGCTTGTTTGCTTTTAATCCACTCTGGCGCAACCTGCCGCTCTTCGTCCGGACGGTTCATGACGAATGCCGAAATCAGTCGATCTGCCTTGAGCCACCACACGCTGAAACTCGAGGCGGTTATGTCGCCGCGTACAATAATTTCTGTTGCGCCCTCCGAATCTCCCCAAAGTTCGTACGACAGATCGAACACGTCCGAGAAGAAATATGGCACATGAACAAAGGGCTCTCGATCTCCAAGAGCAACGTGTGCCCAGTGCGTGCCTTGCGAAACGGCATTGTCCCAGTGCTCCACGCGCCGGCGTTTATTGAAAATCAAGTCAGGATAATTTGCCACGTCGCCAGCCGCATATACCGCAGGCTGATTTGATTCCAGATACTCATTCACGCGAATGCCATCATCGATCTCAATGCCGCTGCGCCCGAAGGGCTCCGTGACTGGAGTTGCACCGACTCCGGCCACAACCATGTCGCAGGGAATCTTGCCTCCGCTACCCAAGACCACAGAGCTAACTGTGTCTTTCCCTTCCAGTGCGGCGATACTTGCGAGCTTAAAAATCTGCACACCGCGCGCCGCATAGTACCCCTCAAAGAAAGCCGACATTTCCGCAGTAAATACGCGGCTCCACACTCGTTCATCTCGGATGATCATCGTGGTATTAACGTTCTTTTGCGCCAGAACAGAGGCGACTTCCATGCCTATAAAGCCGCCTCCTATCACAACTGCTTGTTTTGCCGTTGCTGCTTTCGAGCGGATATTCTCGGAGTCCAGCATGGACCGCAAATAAAACACGTTCGCAAGTTCGCTTCCAGGACAGTCCAACTTCCTGGCTCGCGCTCCTGTCGCAAGCAGCACGTTCTGAAACTCAACTACATCTCCCGCACTCGTCCGCAGACTCTTGCTCTTCACATCCATATCAATCAAGCTTGTTTGCAATCGCACTTCAATTCCGTGCTCTCTATACCAGTCGGCTGGATTGATGAGGATTCCGGATTCGGTCTCTCTGCCCGACAAAAAGCCCTTCGATAAAGGTGGCCGCTCGTATGGCAAGGCCTTATCCGCTGACACAATCATCAATTCGCCGGGCTTGAGCTCCCTGCTTGCTAACTCCTTCGCGGCGTACCCGGCAACCATGCCGCCTCCGGCGATCACGTATTTTGCTGAATTCATCTTTTCTGACCAGGCCTTTCAACACCCGCTACCTTTTCCTGGAGCAAAACCCAACCTCGTGAACAGCGCATCTGCGCACCTCGATTCCAACGGTGCTTCGCCATCACGCGGATTGCTTTAGCGTACTTTTGTAGTCCGCCACAAATTGCTGAATTCCTTTTGCAGTGAGCTCATGTCGGACGTCAAAGCTTTCCCACCCGAGTTCCAAATCCAGTTCCTTGTATGGAATCGGCTTTAGGGGACTTCCGTTCTTATCCGCTCCTTGGTAAACGAGGTCTTTCCCTGGCTCGGGAAAGCCTGCGGTCGCCCATTCTTCCCAAACCTTGCCTGGTGCAGTCGCAAGTTCGGCGCCTATTGCAAACGAACCAAGCAAATGGTCCAAGTGGCGTATGCTCGCCGCCAGGACGAATACATGCCCGTCACCGCCTGTGTACATTCTCTTGATGTCCCTAACAAGGTCCAAGCCGTTGTCGCCGTGATCGTCCAGCCTGCCAATGAACGGCGACATGTACGCCGGCTCCTTTGACCCTCTGGTTGCCGCTTAGACCGCCGCTGCTTGTTCCTGAGAAAAACATAAGGTCATATTGACCCGCATGCCCTTTTGTACTGACATTTCCGCAGCCCGCATACCTTCCAGTGTGCAGGGTACTTAACGTAAGCGTTCGGAATCCAAGAAAACATTTCCTGTCCTTGCGCGGTGAGCTTCTGGACGCGAAGCGTCTCTTCAGGATCACCACCATCAACCAGGATTTTTGTTTTGGATCTTCGTGGCGGCACATTCATTACTTCACTCCTTCGATGGCTCCCTGCGGCTAGGGAGAAAGGAGCCGCGCTGTTAAATCTAGAAGTACATTATCATCCGGCCGGGCTGCAAAGTCCCCGATTAATTTAGAGCCAGCCTGACCTCACTGGGTTTTGTTTCTGCAAGTGAAATGCGCTTTGGTAGATGTG
>DASXLU010000171.1:0-9272 GCA_036496065.1 Candidatus Acidiferrum sp. | reverse complement strand
ACTTCGGAATGGAATCGCGCGAGTGCTGCAACGTCTTTCGACAGCGCTTCCGGCAAAAACTTGATCGCGACTACCTGGCTAAGCTTCAAATCTTCGGCGCGATACACCTCTCCCATACCGCCGCGGCCAAGAATCGCCACGATGCGATAGCGATCACCGATAATCAAGCCAGGGGCAAAGCGCCCACCACCGATGGGATCGCTGGTCAGAAGCGGGTTGCTGGCAGAAGGGGACCGCACAATCCGCGGAGTGGTGGCGATGCGGATGGGAGTTCGCGGAGGGGGGACGGAAGTTCCCGGCGCAAGTGTTTCCTGATTGGCGTCCAGACTGGTTTCGTCGCCCATCACGGTTTCGCCGGAGTCCACGGTTACGGGTTTGCCGCACTTCGCGCAGAAGCGCGCACCGCTAGACAGTTGCTGGCCACAAGAAGAACAGAACATCGGAGCAAGATTCTACCATCGGTCTCGCCGAGCCACGAAAGCGGCCAGGAAAATAGCGAGACCGCAAAATCTAGCTGGCGCGCTCGACTTGCACTGCAGTGCCGTAGGCCAGAACTTCCGTGACGCCTTCCATCACCTCGTTGGCGTCGTAGCGCATGCAGATAATGGCGTTCGCGCCGTGCTGTGCCGCGTGCATCAGCAACAACTCGTAGGCTTCTTCGCGGGCTTTTTCGCAGAGCTCCGTGAGCACCGTGATATTTCCGCCGATGATTGTCTGGATTCCCGCGGCGAGATTGCCCAGCACGCTGCGCGAGCGCACCGTAATGCCGCGAACGATGCCGAAATTGCGCACAATCTTGTAGCCGCTTAGTTCGTTTGCCGAAGTGACCATAGAACTATCCACGCGTCCCGTCATTTCTGCTCCTCACGAAAAGAAGGTGTTTACCTGTGCGATTCTACGCCTTCAGATGTGGGCTCGGCGTCAGGTTTCGTCTGTTATTCTCTGCCTAAGTGGAAATCGCGTTTCAAGTTCTGGCGATCCTGCAGATCGCTGCGGGTGTCTACTTGCTATGGCAAGGGATTCAATGGCTGACCTACGTCCAAAAGCGCTTAAAGATGGATCCGGGATTTTATGCGCCGCGCACTGCTGTGCTGTGCCCCTGCCGTGGGATGGAACCAGGCCTGGAGCGCAATCTGGTTTCGCTGTGTGAATTCGACCACCAAAACTACGAGGTATTTTTTATTCTGGCTTCAGAGACCGACCCTGCGCACGCGGTAGTAAAGCGGGTTGTGGCCTCGTCCTCTCGCGTAAAGGCACACATTGTGATTGCCGGCAAACCGGCAAATTGCAGCGAAAAAGTGAACAATCTGCGTGTAGGTGTGGAGCAACTGCCGCCGGAATTCGAAATTATGGTGTTTGCCGATTCCGATGGGCGCCCGGGCAAATCCTGGCTACAAAGATTGGCCGCCCCGCTAGCGGATTCCCGAATCGGCGCAACCACCACGATGCGCTGGTTTGTTCCCACCAAGAATGATCTGGCGACAGCGCTACTGGCCGCGTGGAACGCATCGGTTGTAACCATGCTCGGCGGGCACGATAAGAACTTCTGTTGGGGCGGCGGGACGGCGATTCGGCGAGCATTGTTCGAAGAGATCGGCATGCTCGACGTGTGGCAGCATTCGTTCAGCGACGACTATTCCCTTACGTCAATGATCGAGCGCAGCCGTAGGCAGATCGTATTCCTGCCGGAATGCTTGACGCTTTCCTACGTAGAGACGGACTTTGCCGGCCTTCTGGAATTCACCAACAGGCAGGTCAAGATTACCCGGGTGTATCGCCCACAAATGTGGGGCATGGCCTTCGGGACACATTTTCTGTATTGCGCGACCCTGGTGTTCGGTCTTTTTGTGGCGCTGGAACTGGTGGTGGAGTCTCGACCCGCGTTTCAGGTGGCCTTTCTGCTGTTTTTGCCTATGCTGCTGGCGGCAATTCGCGGCGCCTTGCGGGTTATAGGCGCTTCTGAAGCCTTGCCAGCGGCTCGTGCCCAGATCATGGGCCAGTCTTGGATGTATATCCTTCTGCCAGTCGTGCTCCCGTTTTGGTATCTGATTAACTTCGTTTCATCGCTAAAAGGGCGCAGATTGAAGTGGCGCGGGATCGAATATGAGCTCATTTCGCCCGATCAAACGCGCATTTTGAATCCGTAAAGTGGTTTTAAAGTGGCTTTAAGGTGCCTTTAAAGTGTCTTTTTTGGCGCGAAATTACACAGATTCCGAGCAAAAAGTTCTACCTAGGCGCAATTTCTACCCAGCTTTTCGCAGCTCTTATCTACAGAGAAACCCTAACTCGCTGAAACATTTGACCCTAAAAAAATGTCAGGTAAGGCAGCATGGATGCTCAACAGTAGCGCGGTCAGGTGTAACTTTCGCAAGCAAAAAAGACGGGGACTCCTTCTCAAGTTACCCCATCAGGTGGTCTGTCGCTCCATTGTGTTGGGGTAAATAAGCCCTGGCCCAGTCAACCCTGTCCGCTTGCCCGGTCGTTGCCGACCGAACCCCCCGAATCGGGGGAAACGAAAGACCAAAACTAAGAAGGGCTTCGTCCCCACCACGAGGCGTACCGGAGGAGTGCACCGTGAAGTTGATCCGCAGAAATGTCGCGACCCATTCTATCAGTCATCACAAAGCCTCGCCTGCAGCGGGTGTATATCTGTTCTATGAAAAAACGTCGGGCATGGCCCACTTTCACGTGGATGCCGGGCCGGACGGAGAACTACCCGTGGACCACGCGGCGGGCTTGCTGGCAATGCATTGCATGGTACGAGGTCAATCACCAGCCGATTACCTGATCATGGTTCCAGCGGCTCCGCAGCATCTGAATGGTCTGGCAGAAAAGGCTCAAAAACTCCTGGAAGCAGGCAATAGCGTGAAGAGCGCTGTGAAACTAACCCGCCGCGAGGAAGAAGTGCTCGACGGCATTCTACGCAGCTTAGCCAATAAGGAAATTGCCAACGAACTGAATCTTTCCGAACGTACCGTGAAATTCCACGTGTCTTCCCTGCTGGCGAAATTCAAAGTGCGCAGCCGGATGGAACTCATGCGGGAAGCGTCGCGGAATTCCATGAACTCAATTCCAGCCGCTGTAGGTATGCCCGCGGAGGAAATGACTTCTTTCTCAGAACCCGCGGAGATTTTTCGGCGGTCCGCGAACTCCGGAAAAGTATTGCCGCTGTCGCGCGCGCGCATGATGGCGTAAGCGATAGTCAAGAAAGCCCGGACCAAATTGAGGAAGCCCGCTCCGACCAGGTCGAAGCGGGCTTTTCCTTGTTTTATCTCTACCTTGCGGACTACTTCTTGGCCGCGCTGTATAGTTCAGCCGCCTTATCCCAATTGACTACGTTCCACCACGCGTCGATGTAATCGGGACGACGGTTTTGGTATTTCAAGTAGTAGGCGTGCTCCCACACATCCACGCCCAGCACGGCTTTGCCGCCCGCGATGTACTGCGTGTCCTGGTTCGCGGTTGAATCGATCGCGAGCTTTCCATCTTTCACCAGCAGCCAGGCCCATCCGGAACCAAACCGGCCCACGCCAGCAGCCTTGAATTTTTCCTGGAATCCCGCGAAAGAGCCGAAGCTCGAGTTGATGGCTGCCGCAAGATCTCCCTTGGGCTCGCCGCCACCACCCTTTTTCATGAGCAGCCAAAATAAAGAGTGGTTCCAGTGTCCGCCGCCATTGTTGCGGACGGTGGCACGAATATTCTCTGGAATAGCGTCGAGATTCATCATCAGATCGTCGATGGACTTGGATTGCAGGTCCGGATGCCCTTCAAGCGCCTTATTCAGGTTGGTAACGTAGGCACCATGATGCTTGTCGTGGTGGATCTCCATCGTTTTGGCGTCGATGTAGGGTTCCAGCGCGTCGTTAGGATACGGCAGGGGGGGAACTGTAAATGCCACGGGTTTATCCTCCAAGATAAGATGGGAAAAGCTGAGCTGGCTGGTTTCGAAAAGATCCTTGGGCACTCTTCCTGCCCGGAACAAACCGGCACCGACAATAGTGCTGCTTAAAAATCTGCGGCGATCCATAGGGGAACCCTCAGTTCGGTGGTCCCGGCTTGAGCGGACATTATAGACCGCGAAGAGTCGTTCGCTCAAACCGGGGAGAGCAGTACCGTTATCCGTGTTGGCCAATCATTCGATGCGGGAGAGTGCCCATTGGGCAGATATGGCAATCGCCGAATCTGGCGAATTAAGCAAATGTTGCAAGAGAGTGACAGTTTCTGCGTGCGCGGGAGTGCCTTTTTGCACGCGAGAATTGCCCAACGCTATGCAGGCATTGCGGACCAGGCCTTGCCATTTGGCTCGCTTCATGGCGCTGCCACGAAATTTCTCGCGAAAGTCTTGCTGGCCTAGGGCCGCAAGCCAGGAAAGTTTCGGCTGGAACAACGTTTCGTCTTCATGATGGATTTGCCGGGGCTGGAATTCCGGCGTAGCCGTTATCGGAACATTTCGATTGTAAGGGCACACGTCCTGGCAAATATCGCAGCCGTATACTTGCCAGCCCATCGGTTCGCGCAAGTCTTCGGGAATTTCGCCACGTAGTTCGATAGTCAGATACGAGATACATTTGCGAGCATCCATCACATAAGGCTCGATCAGTGCGCCGGTGGGACAAGCGTCCAGACACTGGCGGCAATTTCCGCAAAGATCGGGAGGAGGTGTTTCGCCGAGTGGAACAGTGGGCAGCAGATCGAGGGATGTCAGAATCACGCCGAGAAAAAACCAGGAACCAAGATTCTCGTTGAGCAGCAGCGTGTTTTTGCCCAGCCAGCCTAAGCCAGCGTATTTCGCGAAGACACGCTCGGCCACGGGACCGGTATCCGCATAAGAGCGGGCCGCAAAGGGGCCGGGAAATTTCTGGCGCAGCGCACTTTGCAGTGCGTTCAGCTTGCGCCACAACACTTCGTGATAATCGCTTCCCCACGCATAACGCGAAATCCAGCCGCGCGGCTCTTGCGAGGGGTCTGTGGTGGCCGCGCAGTCCACCGAGTACGGATAGGCGGTGTTGTAGTTGAGCGCGCAGACGATAACGCTGTGCAAATTCTCCATGGCTAAACTGGGCTGGCGGCGCCGCTCGTCTGCCAGGTAGGTCATTTCCCCGGCGTACCCAGACGTGAGCCATTCGTCGAACTGCGACAATTCGGGGAAGCTCTCCGCGCGAACGATGCCGCAGAGATCAAAACCAAGAGATCTGGCGTGATCGACGATCCAGGTTGTGTCTGCGGCGGTGGGCACGTTCTTATTGTGCCGCAGTCATGCATGGGCGAGAAGGCGGGCTTCTACGGATAGAGAGTAGTCAGATTCGCTCTAGAAAAAGTCGGTGAGTTGGCATGCTACTTGAAGCTGTGCACGGCAGTGTGCTCGTCGGAATATACGTCAAACACGGTGAAGAGCTTGGTGATCTGGAGAAGGTCGTGAACCTTTCTTGTAAGGTTGAGCAATTTCAGCTCGCCGCCACGATTCCGCACCGCAGTGAAACCGCTGACCAACTCGCCAATCCCAGAGCTATCGATGTAGTTCACATCGCCAAGATTCAGGACGATTTTCAGGCGGCCACCTTCCAACAAGTCACGGATCGTTTTGCGAAGTAGAGCGCTACCCTCGCCGAGCGCAATACGCCCGCTCAAATCCACAAGAGTAATTGGGCCATCATCACGTGAGGTGAGAAACAAGGCTGGCATGATCGTTCCTACGCTTCCTGGTGAGGTGCTGCGTCTGAGCCGCTGTTGCGATTATTGCCGTTCGTCGAAGCAGGGCCGGGTAGCGGAAACCTTTTGGACATGATGATTTCCGCGCCGCCGGTGCGCCCCGGCACAACATTAAACTCGTCCATAAATGCGCGCATCAGGAAAATGCCCCGGCCGGAAGTGCTGAGCAAATTTTCTTCGGCAAGCGGATCGGGCACGTCGGTAAGTTGAAAGCCCTTTCCTTCATCCATAACGTGGATAACCATTTTGTCTTGCGTCAATTCAATTGCCAGGTGAATTTTCTTCTCCGGCTTTTCCTGATTACCGTAGTGAAATGCGTTGATGACGCCTTCTCTTACCGACATCCCGATGCGGTAGCATTCGTCTTCATTGAAACCGACGGCTTCCGCCACGCGGAGACACATCTCCTCGGCGAGATTCACGCTCTCGACGTGGGTGTCCAGGGTAACTTCCAAGTGCTTGGTGTCTGGCGCCATTCCTGACCGTATCGCGGCCAAAATCACGCAAAAAAGCGTATCTATCCGTAACACAGCGCCTGAAGCCAAGTCAATGGAGCCGGTTACGGGACTTTTGTTCTACGGGGCTTCGCGGCGCGCCGCTTAGGCCCAGTAGTTGCGGTCCAGGGTCCGATACTGTATCGCTTCACTTAGATGTTTGGGAAGTACGTCTGGCGCTGCATCGAGGTCTGCGATGGTGCGCGCCACTTTCAGGATGCGGTCGTGTGCGCGGGCAGAGAGCCCCAGCCGGGTTACGGCATTTTCCAGCAGTTTCTCTCCTTCGGCGGAAATCGCGCAATGCTTGCGTATCATCTTCGGCGCCATTTGCGCGTTGGAATAGGTCTGCTTCTCTGTCTTGAAACGCGCCAGTTGCAGTTGCTGCGCCGCAATTACCCGCGCGCGCACGGCTGCGGAATCTTCCGAAGACGACGGGGCGCGCAGTTCCTTGTACTTCACGGCGGGAACTTCGATGTGGATATCGATGCGGTCCAGCAACGGACCCGATATTTTGGAAACGTAGCGCTGAATCATTGGCGGCGTGCAATGGCATTCACGGCCCGGATCGCCGAAATAGCCGCATGGGCACGGGTTCATGGCTGCAGCCAACATAAACCGTGAAGGAAACGTGACGGAGATCGCGGCGCGCGCAATGGTGACGGAGCCATCTTCCAGCGGCTGGCGCATGACTTCGAGAACATTGCGCTGGAACTCCGGCAGTTCGTCGAGGAAGAGTACACCGTTGTGCCCCAAGGAAACTTCGCCGGGGCGTGGAATCGCGCCTCCACCAATCAAACCGGCATCGCTGATAGTGTGGTGCGGAGAACGGAAAGGCCGCGTGCCGACGAGTCCCTGCGCATTCTCGAGAGCGCCGGCAACGCTATGTATCCGGGTAGTCTCGATGGCTTCTTCCAAAGACATTGGCGGCAGTATCGTGGGAATCCGTTTGGCGAGCATGGTTTTCCCTGCGCCGGGGGGCCCAATGAAAAGAATGTTGTGGCCTCCGGCGCAAGCGACTTCCAGAGCGCGCTTGGCGGCTTGCTGCCCATGCACATCTCGCAGATCCACCGCGTATTGCGCGGCTTCGTTGAGCAATTGACGCGCATCCACGTGGATAGGCTGAAACGATTCCGGCGAGTTCACCAGGTCGACTGCCTGCGGCAGAGATTTCAGCGCAAAGACATCGATACCGTCTACGACTGCGGCTTCCTTTGCATTGGTTTCGGGAACCGCAACAGCCTTCATTCCCTTTTCGCGTGCGGCGATGGTTGCGGAGAGAGCGCCGCGCACGGGCCGCACTGTGCCATCCAGCGACAGTTCACCAAGAAACATCATGCGATCGAGCAGTTTGCCGAAAAACTGCCCCTGGCAGCCCACCAATCCTAGTGCCATTGGCAGGTCGAACGCGGAGCCCTCTTTGCGCAGGTCCGCGGGCGCCAGATTAATGGTTACGCCCTGGCCATAGGGAAACTCGTAGCCACAATTGCGTAACGCCGACTTGATGCGTTCGCGGCTCTCTTTCACCGCGTTGTCGGGTAAGCCCACGACGTTGAAGTCCTGCATGCGGGCCGAGCCTACATCGACCTCGACTTCAACGGGATAAGCGTCGATGCCATACACGGACGCGCTGATTGTTTTGAAGAGCATGGGTAAGCTGGAGCGTTGACTCCAGCATATATCAATTAGGTAAAGTAAGCCAGAAGTACCGGCAACGTGGAGCTAAGAAAATGGGCGCTGGATTTCGCACATCTGTGGCGGAAGCGGCGTGCACCCGGGCACAGTGGCTTTACTCACCCGCTGATAGCTCGTATAGTCGAGACAGAAAAGGTGTCCAAATCTCAAAGCTAGCGGGGTTTGCCGATGTTCGCTTGGATTGTGCTGATCGCCCTCGTTCTCATCGTGGTCTTCCTCATTGCCATGTACAACGGCCTGGTGCGCCTCAAGGTGCAGTGCGACAACGCCTGGGCCGACATCGACGTGCAACTCAAGCGGCGCTACGACTTGATTCCCAATCTTGTGGAAACGGTGAAGGGCTACGCGGCCCACGAAAAGGGCACTCTCGAGGCGGTGATCAATGCGCGCAATCGGGCCATGTCTGCCACTGGGCCCGCGGAAAAAGCTGAGGCGGAAAATATGCTTTCCGGCGCGTTGAAAAGCCTGTTTGCGCTTTCGGAAGCGTATCCGCAGCTTCGCGCCGTTGAGAGTTTTACTTCGCTGCAAAATTCCCTGACGCAGATCGAAGACACGGTGCAAAACGCGCGTCGCTATTACAACGCAGTGGTTCGCGACCTGAACACCAAGATTCTGCAATTCCCTACTAACATTTTTGCGGGAATGCTGGGGTTCAAGCAGCGCGAATTCTTTGAAATATCGAATGCAGCCGAACGCGAAGCTCCCAAGGTAAGCTTCGGCACGCCTGCCGCTCCGTCGGTCTAAGCTCGCGTAACCACTCCACATGATCGTGCGCCTACATTGGCCCAAACGGTTGTTCGTCCTGCTGGCGGTGATTTGCCTAGGCATGCTCTGCGGCACGAGTGCTCCTGCCAAAGAGCGCCATCTGGAAAAGTTTTATGCCGAAGTTGTTGTGCTACCCAATGGCAATGTCGAAGTAACCGAAAATATTACGTTTCGCTTTGTGGGCGGACCGTGGCAAGGGATTTATCGCGATATTCCCGTGGAGTACGTCGGGCCGAACGGCATGAACTTTTCGCTGTTTCTCGATGTAAAGCGTGTCACCGATGAAGAGGGCCGCTCCCTACGATACGAATCCAGCCGCGAACGGCAGAATCGCCGGCTGAAGATTTTCATTCCCAACGCGGACAACAGCACGCGAACCGTGTCGATTGAGTACGTGGTGACCGATGCGCTGCGCTTCTTTGAAGACCACGACGAGTTCTACTGGAACGTGACCGGCGATGAGTGGCCTATTCCCATCGAAAGCGCAGGCGCGCACATCGTGCTCCCCGACAATGTGACCAATCTGCGAGCCAACGCGTTTACGGGCTCGTTTCGAAGCAAGGGGCACGATGCGATCGTCGAAGTGAATGGCACCGGCGTTGATGTGCGCAC
>DASXLU010000170.1:0-6759 GCA_036496065.1 Candidatus Acidiferrum sp. | reverse complement strand
AATTTCTTCGGCATTCCCGCTGCATTCAATACGGCTTCGGCCGCTAAATACCCGCTCCGTACCGCGCCTTCCATCGTTGCTGGCCAACCTGTTTTCGTCCAGTCTCCAGCCAGAAACATTCCGCGAATCTTGGTCTGCTGTATTGGACGCCACTGGTCCACCCCTGGTTGCGGAGAAAATGTGGCCGCCGCTTCTTTTATCACCGTGGCTTTCAGCAATTTTGCGTCCCGGGCGCGCGGCAAAGCGTTACGCACCTCGGCGAGGCACAGATCGATAATCTCCTGCCGCGGCTTCTGCAAAAGTCCATAAGAGGCGCTGATGACCAACTGCAGATATTGCCCCTTGCTTGGCTCCGTTCCGTTACCGCTTCCATACAGCGCCGTCTTGTTGAAGATCCACTGCGTATTAGTTTCCAGCAAAGTGACGAACGGTTCCCGCATCACCTCGCGATCGAACCAGAAATGCACTCCCGTGATCGGCGACACGCCGATATTCTTCAGATGTGCGAGACCGGGCTCCAGTTCCTTCGCCTCCGCCGGCAGCAACTCCGCCAACGTTTCGTGCGGCACCGCAAACACGTAAGCGTCCGCACTCTCCCTACGGCCGCCGCCAAACTCGACGCTGTCTACTCCTCCATCCTTCAGATGAATTGCGCGCAGCGGCGCTCGCAGCGTCACTTCCCCGCCCCGCTTTTCGATTTCCGCCTTGCATCCATCGTAAAGTTCCGCCAGCGGCACCGACGGCACTCCCATCCGGTACCCGCCGCGATTGCAAAGGAACGCCTTCCAGAAAACATCAACTCCAAAGCGCGCATCGGTCTTGTCCAGTTCTTCATCCAGCGCGCTAACCAGCACCACACGCCAAAAACGTTCGATCGCCCCCGGGGTCTGCTTTCGCCGCTTCAGCCATTCCAGCATCGAGATGCCACCGGGCGCATCGAGATCCGCGGTATGTCCTTTGCCCCGCAAAATATCCAGCATCGCGCGCGCAATCGAGAGCTTATCGGCCAGCGTGAGCGGCGCGAATGTCGCAAACGAACCCGTCATATGAAACGGCGCGGGCAGCATCCCGGCTTGCATTTCGCCCGTGCGCCCCTGCGGATCCTGAAACAGTAAGCGGTCGAAAAATTTGATCTTCCCGGCAGAGCCTACGCGACGATAGAAATCTTCCAGATTCGTGCAGCAGCCCAGCGTCACGTGCTGGCAATTGTCTACGTGTTCGCCGTCGGGCAACACGTAGGACGTCGCCCGGCCACCCAGAAACGGACGCTGCTCAAACAAACGCACACGCCAGCCTGCTTCAGCCAGCGTGACGCCCGCTGACAGCCCCGCGAGCCCGCCGCCGATCACGATCACGCTTTGCAAGGATATTCTCTTCCGTATGGCGCCCAAATCGCGCCTTGGCAATCAACATCATCTTCTCCGCTTTCAGGAGACGCACCCGATCTCCAAAAACGGCAAAATCCGCAGCTTCAATTCGCGCCAGCAGCGCGCTGTACGTGTGCACCAACAGCCACAACGTGCCGCGACTGTCTTCATCGATCAGCCCCAGCAGACGTGAACCATCTTCGTACAATCGCCACGCGCGATCCGCCTCAAATCGTAACAATTCGCGCATGCCCAGCGTCGCTTCGTTGCGCGCAAAATCTTCCTTCGTCACTCCGTAGCGCCCCAGATCCTCGTCCGGCAAATATATCCGCCCCAGCGCGTAATCCTCGCGGACATCGCGAATGATATTCGTCAGTTGGAAAGCCAGTCCCAGCTTTTCCGCAAGATCGAGCGCCTTGGAATCGCGAAAGCCAAAAATGTGCGTGCACGTCAGGCCCACCGTACCGGCCACGCGATAGCAATATTCCTTCAACCTTTCGAACGATGGGTATACCTGAATGGTCAGGTCCATTTCCGCGCCGCTGAGCAGGTCGTGCAAATAGCGGCTCGGCATCTTGTAACGCTGGATGGTGTCCACCAGCGCCGGCAGCACATCCGACGCGCCCGCCAGAGTTTCTCTTGGCGACACCATCGCCGCGTTGCCGTCGAATACTTGCTCTTCGCCGGTAATCGCCTGATCCAACGCGGCACGCCACTTTGCCAGGCCACGCTGTTTTTCCGCCAGGTCCGCGCCCTCATCAGACACATCATCAATCAACCGCATAAACGCATAGAGCGCCACGATCGCGTCACGCTTCGGTTTTGGCAGCAGAAAGAACGCTGGATAAAAATTGCTGTGCGCGTCGCGCGCTATGCGATGGCATTCCTCGTACGAAGCTGCCACGTCCGCGGTCGATTTGCCTGCAGGCTGTTGCGGACCGTTGCTCGTCGGACGCGAGATCGTCGTTACCGACGCTGGCCTCTTCCGCAAGTGCGCCAGCACCGCGCGTCCCAGCAATCGAAACTGCTTGCCCTTACTTACCGACGGCCGCTGGTGCAGCGTGTCGTAGCCCTGCGCTTCGATGGAATCCAGCACAGCTACGCCGCCGCGGCTGAACATCTCCAGATCTACGCTCAGCTTGCCATCTACCATCCGTGATAGCGGCCTGCCTTGCGCGAACAGCTCACGAGTGCGCGCAATCAGTTCCTTCATCAGCGCAACATACCGTTCGTCGAACTTGCGCTCCACAATGTCCTGTTCCGTCAAGCCGTGCGCCGCGGCGCGATCCATCGGAATATAGATTCTCCCGATATCCAGGTCGCGCGAAACGTCCTGCCAGAAATTCGCCAGTTGCAGCGCCGTGCACGTCGCATCCGACAACGCTTGCCGCTCGCGATCCCGATAGCCGCACAAATACAGCACCAGCCGCCCCACGGGATTCGCCGAGTACACGCAATAATCCAGCACCCCGTCCCAGTTCTTATAACGCTTTACCATCTGGTCTTGCCGGAACGCCTTCAGCAAATCGGCAAACGGATACTTCGGCACATCTTTTGCTACCACGGTTTCGCGCAAAGCAATGAACACGGGATGCGACGGGCGCGCCTCGTAGCATTCGTTCAGTTCCTGCTCCCACCAGTTCAGCAGTTCCAGTGCTCGCTCTTTTGTCGGGATCTCGTCGCCCAGATCATCGGCCCAGCGGCAATAGGCATACAAATTGTAGAAATGCTGGTGCAATTGTTTCGGCAGAAGCCACGACGCTACATTGAAGTTTTCGTAATGATGAGTCGCGAGCCAGCGGGTGTACTGTTGAGCGACGTCAACGCTGCAGCCATTGGGCGGCAGTTTTTCGGCAATTTTCAGTTCGCCTGGACGCAGCATCCGTCAGCGGATTCCTCAGTGTCGTGAGTCGTGACTCGTAACTGGTGACTCGTGATTCGTAACTCGTGAACAGATGATACCGCTTGAAGTTTGGTGCTGTGCGGCAACTGCGGCTAGCTCGGCCTGGCCTACTGCCTGGTCCGTCGCGCGGCGCGAGCGGGTCACTAGTCACGAGTCACGAATTACCACGACTCACGGCCTTACAGCCAGCTTGATCTCTCCGCTGCGTGCCTTCATCCGTTCGAACGCCTGCGGCAGATCTTCCAGACGAATCTCTTCCGTCACAAATTCCTCAGCGGACAAGTCGCCGCGGCGAATCGCGTCCAGCGCCTCGCGAATAAATCGCGGTGTGTGATGGAACGGCGAAATAATCCTGATCTCTGAGTAATGAATGGCTGCTGGCTCGATTTCCACGCGCGTGCCGGTTGGCAGTCCACTAAAGAAGTTCACCACGCCACCACGCCGCACCATCGCCAGCGCCTGTTCCCACGTCGCGGGATTTCCCGCCGCTTCCACAACGGAGTCGGGGCCGCGCCGGTCTTCCGTCAAATCTCTCACCGCGCCCACAACATCCGCGACCCCCGTAACGTTGATCGTCGCGGAAGCGCCTAGTTTGCGCGCAATCGCCAAAGGTGCATCGCGCCGCGCCAACGCAATCACTCGTACGCCGCGCCGCGATAGCATCCGCACATACTTGAGCCCAATCGGCCCGCAGCCAATCACCGCCGCGGTGTCGCCGGTGCGAACTTCCATCTCATGGATACCGCGCAGTACACAGGCCAGCGGCTCCACCAGCGCCGCGCTGTGGTCGTCCACGGAATGCGGCACTTCCAGAGTGTTCTCCCGAACGATTCGGCCCGGGATGCGCATGTACTCGGCATACGCGCCGTTGTTAAACAGCAAATCGTCGCAAAGATTTTCTTGCCCGCGCCTGCAGTGATAGCAACGGAAACACGGCGCTGAATTCGCCGCAATCACTCGCGTACCCAGACGCCATTTCGCGTCCACGCGCTTGCCCATCGCCACAATCTCGCCCACTACTTCATGGCCAAATACCGCGGGCGGCTGAATCATTTTCGCGTGGTAGCCGCGCTTCCAAACCTTCAAGTCCGTTCCGTCGGTCAGCGCCAACCGCACTCGCAACAGCACTTCATCCGCGGCCAAAACCGGCACATCAATTTGCTCAACGCGCAGGTCTTCGCTTCCATACAAAACCGCCGCCGTCATTTTCGATGGCACAAGTATCCGTGCCGGAGCCAGCACTTCTTCGACTCCGATCTCGCTCTTCTTTGTGGAGGCTGTTCTCATTGGTGCGTTATCAAAATTTTCAGCGAATCTTCCGTAGGATGGGCCGCCAGTTCCAGCCCCTCCTGAATTTTAGCCAAAGGGAATCTGTGGGTGACAATTTCCATCACCGGCAGTTTCTTCTCCAGCACCAGTGCGGCTGCACTTTCTTGGATGTCTACGGCCGCGCTGTAGCTGCCCAGTATTTCTTTTTCGTCGATTCCTACTGCAGAGGCAGGAAACTCTATCCTGGTAACCGGATCGTTTGCCGCAAACAACAACACCCTGCCCCCTGGCCGGGCCGCCGCTAACGCTTCCACTACAACAGCCGGATGCGCAACAGCAACCAGTACTGCGTCCACCCCTCGGCCTTCCGTCCGGATACCAATCTCGTCCACAAGCTTACCACTTGTGGGGTCAAAAGACTCCAATGCCCCTAGCTTGGTGCTTTTTGTACGGCGTGTGACAACCGGGTCGCTTGTATAGATGCGCGAACCTAACGTCTTCGTTACCATCAAAAGTTGCAGCCCGATGGGCCCGCAGCCCATGATCAGCACCGTCTCACCCGCCTCAATCCGGGCTTTTTGTACGGCTTTTACGATGGTGTTGATCGGCTCAATGAACGTGGCTTCCTCGAAGCTCACGTTGTCCGGCAGCGCCACGATGCCCCGCTCTGCAACCCACGGCATCGCCTTTACGTACTCGCCAAAGCCGCCGCCATTCGGCGTGAATCCGCCCGTCAGCCCCGTGGCCTTGTACTGCTTGCATTGCGAGAACGACCGCTTCTGGCAGTAGAAACATTCCCCACAAGGTGTGTGATGAAAACTCATCACGCGGTCGCCGAGCTTCCATTTCGTAGTGCCCGGCCCCACGGCCACAACGGTGCCCGCCAGTTCGTGCCCCAGAATCTGTGGCGGCTCCACGTACCGCTGGAAAATTTTCTTGATGTCCGTGCCGCAAATCCCGCACGCCGCCACCTTGATGAGCACCTCGCGCTCGCCCACCTCTGGCACTGGCACTTCTTCAACGCGCACGATTCCTTTTTCCCGATACACTCCGGCACGCATCGTCTTCGGTATCGGCCCCAGCGTCTTCACCGATTCCACAAGTGTGCCCACCTCGCTCATCGCGCTGCCGCCATTCTCGGCGCAACTTCCGGCTGCACCTCGCCCAGCTTCGCGACATAGGCATCGAGATAACTCACAAGGCCCTCGGCCGCCTTTCGGCTCTGCTTCCCGAATCGCAGAAGAGCCGGGAGCACGAACGGATTCTTGGCCAACTGCATTACAACTTTTGTCACGCTGATTTGCGCATCCTCCGAAAGCGTGCGATTGAAGTCGATGGGCAGATCTTCATCGAAGGAATCGCTCACGGCCCGGACAACCACGCTTCGCGCTCCCCATGCGCACGCCGCTTTGACGATTTCGAAACTTTCCATGTCCACGGATTGCGCTTTCGACGAGCACTCCTGTTTTTCCTTGGACGTAAGCAGCACCCGATCCGTCGTGAACAGACAATCGGTGCATTTCGCACCTTCTTTCACGCTCAATTTGTGTAAATCCTCGTCCACCGTAATCGAATCGGACTCCAGATCAGCGTGCTGAAATTCGGCGCGGACCACGAGTGGCGCGATGATATCTCCGGGCGCCAGTGACTCGTGCAGCGCCCCCGCCAGGCCGCTCGAAATGCACACATCGAAGTATTTGTCTTCGTCCGCCATTCGCATCATCAGGTCCATCGCACGCGAGGCCGCTTGCTTGCCCACGCCCGTCAGCAGCACAGTAATCTCATTGCCACCCAAGTTCGTGCGAAATAGGCGCAGATCTTCATAGTCGATGCGCTGAAACTTCCGCAGCTTGCGCCAACCCGCAAACTCCGCATCCACCGCAAATGTCACCAGTACCCGCATCAGTTCCATTCCCTCGTAGGGGTCCAGCACTGCTGGACCCCATCTCGGCAACCAACCAAGCCTTCTTGCTAGTCCGATTCTTCTTGATATCTGATATCTGATATCTGTTCTCTAATATTTGATATCAATCTACCGCCATCCGTTACGCGACGTGCGCCGCCTTCTTTTCCTCACGCCGCCAGCCGGATCTTCTTCGCCCGACCCGCCTTCACATACCCATTCGCCTGATACCACCGCACTGCCCGCTCCAGCGCCGCCGGCACCGAACCCTGCTCGAATCCCAATTCCCGCACCGCGCGTGATGCATCCACAAACAT
>DASXLU010000169.1:0-7231 GCA_036496065.1 Candidatus Acidiferrum sp. | reverse complement strand
CGACGACTGGTAAGCGGGCTGCTGACCAAAAGGCTTGCCGCAGCTCGCGCAAACATCAAAGCGCGGCAGCCATCCTGCCAATCGCACCGTCCAGAAGGCGAAGTAGGCCAGAGGCAAAGCCCAACTGGCGCGCCTCTCGATCTCGCGAGCGATCAGCAATACCAGACGGAACATCGGCTCGGACACCTCATGTTCCGGGAGCACCTGTTCGGCAATTTCGCTGACCAGGGCAAGACCGGTGCTGAGGCCGTAATCGCTCTGCGCGCGATTGAACGACTCGAGCAGTTCGCACTGCTGGAAGCGGACGAGGTCGCGCGTCTCCTTCTCGATGTACCAGATCTGCACATGGGAGAGCAGTTCGAGCGTAGACCCGTAGCGATTCTTGATACGCCGGGCTCCCGAAGCAACGCCGCGCATGCGACCGGACGTGCGGCCAAAGAAACTGACCAGGCGGTCGGCCTCTCCCAGCGGGAAAGTCTTCAAGATGATGGCTTCCGTTTCGCGGGCAGGCATGCGTTGTCGGCGCGCCGACGTCAGCGGGAGAAAGCCGTTCAGACACATCTCACGCGAATCGCGCACTCGTGCAGAACATATTTAATTACCACAGTGGGGAGAAGGTGTGCAATGTGCGGCGCCGAAAATTTCAACGGAATCGTTGGAAAGATTTGCGCGGGGCGTGTCGAAGCCCGATCAAAATTCTCTTCCCTCTTGAACGCGTCGGCGCGCCGACATTCGTAGTGAGACGTCAGACCGTTTTAGATGCCCTATTTCATCTTCGAATGCCATTCACTTTCACCCTTTAGTTCCGGCCGTAGCTAACCGGAGTTCGGTCTCCCTCAGAATTCTCTGCGTCCTCCAGAAGGGCCGACTCCAACACCAAAGCCTCGGGAAACAGAATATCGGCACGGCCGGCTGTCAGGCGAACGGGATAGTAAGCAATACCGCCAAGTCACAGCGCAAAAGCGCGAAAACTGGCAGGCCTAGATTCTGTTAACTCAGGAATCGGGTGAAAAGAATTATAAGACACAGCAACGAACGGCCTTTGGAGTTCTGGCGTCAACGCCGGGTCGGGTTTAGGGTGCAGGCCGCCTCGGAAGATGGGCCCACAACGGAGCAGCTCCGGGAGCCGCCTACCTTTTCATTTGGGTTGGATTTGGATACTCTGACGGCGGTCTCTCATGATCCCGCTGAAGGACGACAACCCCACCCGATCCTTCCCTTTCGTCAACATCGGACTCATTCTGGCGAACGTTGCCATGTTCGTTTATCAGGTGAGCATGCCCGCTCGCGTGGCGCAGGCCTTCATTCTGCACAATGCCACGATCCCGGCCAGGATCCCCGCAGCGATCGCTGGGCACGCGCCGTTCGACTTGGCGTTCTTTCCTCTACTCACGAGCATGTTCCTGCATAGCGGCCTAATGCACATCCTGGGAAATATGCTCTTCCTGTGGATCTTTGGCGATAACGTAGAGGACGAATTCGGCCACTTCTTCTATCTTCTCTTCTACCTCGCATGCGGGATCGGTTCCGGCCTGCTGCACGTGCTCTTCAACTTGAATTCACATATCCCTGCGATTGGTGCCAGCGGAGCCATTAGCGGTGTTATGGGCGCGTACATCGTTCTGTTTCCTCGAGCCAAGGTGCTGACCTTTTTCTTCATCTTCCTTATACCGATCCCCGCATTTTTCATCTTGGGGTATTGGTTCGCACTGCAATTCCTGCAAGCGGTCGCCCAGTTCGGCACGATGTCCAACGGAGGCGTAGCCGTATGGGCGCACGTTGGGGGATTCGTGATGGGTGTGCTGATCACGCTGATGGTCAAGCGAAGATGATCGCGCGGAAGGCGCCATCCACCCAAATCAAGCGCTCAAAGCTTGCTTGAACTGCAGTTCTCGCCTCGCGATCTAATTAAACCAACACTTTTGATCGCAGTGATACCGCCAGAAGTCACCCATGCAGTTCTTTACATAGCTTTCGACGGAAAAGAATGCACCTCAAGCATTTGTTTCAATGACCTCTTCCGCGTTCGGCGAGGGAATTCTTTCTGCCGCCTGGCGCGACGCCAAAGTGAGGGAGTGGTTCTTCACGGGTAGTTCGCGGATGCGCACGCCGCAGGCTGCAAAGATGGCGTTGGTCAGCGCGGGAGCAACAGGTGGAACGCCCGGCTCGCCTGCCCCACCAAGCGGTGCATCGCTTTCGCTTACGAACACCTCGATAGCAGGACATTCTCCAAGGCGGACGATCTCGTAATCCGGGAAGTTTTGCTGGACCACCGCACCGTGATCGATAGTGATTTCGCCATACAGCGCCGCGCTGAGCCCGAACACGACTGCACCTTCCATCTGGGCCTTGAAGCCGTTGGGATTCACGGCCATGCCGCAGTCCGCAGCGGTGGTATAGCGAAGCACCTTGACCGCCCCATCGTCGGTGACTTCGACTTCGGCAACGTGCGCCACGATAGTGCCGAAGCATTCCATCATGGCGATACCCCGGCCATGCCCCAGAGGGAGTGGCGTTCCCCATCCAGACTTTTCGGCCGCAAGATTCAAAGTGGCAAGATACCGCGGTTTGTCTTGCAGCAGCCCGCGGCGATAAGCCACGGGGTCCTTGTGCGCCTCATGCGCCAACTCATCTACGAATGATTCGGTGAAGAAACCGTGCCAAGATGCCTCGACGCTACGCCAGGGGCCGGTGGGCACATGGATGTCGACTTTGGCGAGACCGTAAGCCTGGTCCGGCACACCATAGAAAATGTACGCCTCAGAGTTCGAGTCGCCGTCGGTGGTGTAGTCGTTGACCCAAGCCGTGGGCATGCCGCTTGCGTTCACGGATGCGCGCATGCGACTGGTAACATTCGGGCGATAGTAGTCGTGCTGCATTTCCTGTTCGCGCGTGAAGATCAGTTTCACGGGTGTCCCGGGAACAGCCATCGCTGTCTTTACCGCATAGGTGAGAAAGTTCCACAGGCCGGGCAAACGCCGACCGTAACCGCCGCCGCTGGGCATCAAGTGAAATAGGACCTTATCCTGATGCAAGCCGGCGGCTTTGGCGCAGAACTGCCGTGATCCCAGACCATCTTGCGTGCCAGCCCATACCTCCAGAGTCCCATCCTTGTAGAGCGCGGTGGTATTCACGGGCTCCATGGGAGCGTGAGCCAGGTAAGGGACGTTGTAAAAGCGTTCGACCACACTGCCATCCTTCAACGCCTCGTAACCCGTTCCGACTGTCTTGTCCTTCTTGATTTTGCCGTTCCTTAGCGCCGCCTGGTGCAGATCGCGAATCGTCTTGGAAGTGACGTCGCCATTGCCGCCATGATCGAACACGGGCCGTAGCACATCCACGGCATTGCGGGCGCGCCAAAAACGGTCAGCGAGCACCACGACAGCATCGTCCATTTTTACGACTTTCTTTACTCCGCGATTTTGCGCCACGGCGGATTCATTCACAGACACCAGCTTGCCGCCGAATATCGGCGAGATAACGATCGCCCCGTAGAGCATGTCGGGAAGCTTGACGTCGATACCGTATCGCAATGAGCCATTTACCTTGGAAGGAATGTCGAGGCGCTGAACGGGCTGGCCAATCAGCTTGAATTCGCTGCGAGTCTTCAGCTTGGGATGCGCGGACGGAGCGAATTGCGCCGCGCTGGCGGCGAGTTCTCCGTACGCAAAACTCTTCCCCGAAGCATGAATGACACGGCTGCTTTCCGTATGAAATTCGTCTGACGAAGCATTCATGCGCGCGGCTGCGGCTTTCACCAACATCTCTCGCACAGCCGCGCCGGCCACCCGCATTCCATATACGCCAGTGAAGCGCACCGCTGAAGAACCGCCTGTAGTCTGCACATCCATAAATTCCGCCAGCACGCGGACGGAGTTAGCCGCCGGTCCACGAAGGAATGTGGGAATTGAATCTCCCCGAATACTGGCAAGATCGAGGACGGCTCCTTCCGCTAGCGGTCCATTGGCAAACAGCGGATCGGCAGGAGCGGTCTCTGCATGCACCTGGGCCCAATCGGCATCGAGCTCGTCGGCGGCCATTTGCGAGAGCGAGGTGAAGATGCCAGTGCCCATGTCGCAATGTGGAACGACCACGGTGATCGCGCCGTCATCGGCGATCTTGATCCAACTCGCGAGGAAGCGTTCACCGGATTTGGCGTCGAGAAGATTCGAGTGCGCGATGCGGTGGCTGGGCCAGAAAGCGTAGCCCACGATTAAGGCACCAGCGGTGGTGGCCCCGCCCAAGAGAAATTTGCGGCGATTCATGATGCCCCACCCTTGACCTTTGTTTTGGTCTCGGTCAGAGCCGCCAAGGCAGCGCGAATACGCGGAAGCGTGCCGCAGCGGCAAATATTCGTGATGGAAGCGGAAAGTTGATCCTCGGTCGGCGCTGGATTCGCGGCGAGAAACGCGCTGACTGCCATGATCATGCCGGACTGACAGTAGCCACATTGCGGCACCTGATGCTCGATCCAGGCTTGTTGTATCGGACTCAGTCCGCCGTTGCCACCGAGCCCTTCAATCGTGGTGATTTGCGCGTTGGCAACCGCGCCGACCGGCACGCTGCAACTGCGCATGGCTTTCCCGTTCACATGGACGGTGCAGGCTCCGCAGGCGGCGACGCCACATCCAAACTTGGTGCCAGTCAGATTGAGTTCGTCACGAATAACCCAGAGGAGAGGCGCGTCAGGCTCGACATCTACATCGTGCGCGATGCCGTTCACGTTCAAACGAATTGCCATGAGTCACCTCATGCGAGTGACGGACCGATACCCTTACTACGAATATTCAACTCCATTTGTGACATCGACCGGAGAGATTCATTTGACATGATTCGTGCAGTCGAACTAGTCGGCGGGCCGACAATTTCCACAAGGTCGGCGGGTACGTCAAAAAGAAAACCTGCGCCGCACTATCGTGAGAAGGATTATGGCTGGCTCAAGAAATAGTTGAAGTCTGTGCCGTTCCGGCGGACATCACTTCGAGACAAAATTGAGCAAGAATTCCTCGACTTCAAGCGTTCGTTTAGTTCCACCGAGATCGGGAGTCGTGGCATTCGCTTCGAGTGCGGACTTAACGCTTTGCTTTAGCATCCCCGACTCTTCCGGCCAGCCGAGGAATTCCAGCATCATTGCCGACGCCAGCACCGACCCGAACGGATTGGCGACACCCTTTCCAGCGATGTTCGGCGCGGAGCCATGAACCGGCTCAAACAACGAGGTCTGTCCCGGATGAATATTGCCCGAAGGCGAGAGCCCGAGGCCTCCCCCCAGTTGCGCAGCTAGATCGCTGATGATGTCCCCAAACAGATTGTTGGTCACGATGACGTCGAATTGCACGGGATCGCGGACGACCTCCATTGCGAGGGTGTCGATATACAGATGACGCGACTCAATGTCGGAATACTCGGCGCGGACAGACTTAAAGACTCGCTGCCACAGATCGTGCGCAAACGTCATCGCGTTGGACTTGTCAGACATGCACAGGCGCAGGTGCTTCTCGTTAGCCTGCGCCAGTCTGGTGCCCGCAGGAGTCCGCGTATGCGAACGCGCATATTCAAAGGCGTGTCGGATGATGCGCTCTACTCCCTTACGGGAATTGACGTCTTCCTGAACGGCGATCTCGTCGGCAGTACCCTTCTTGAAGAATCCTCCCACGCCCACGTACAGCCCTTCAGTGTTCTCACGAAAGACCATCAGGTCGATGTCGGCCACGGTCGCCTTCCGCAGCGGCGTGAACCGCTGGTCCAGCAATTCCGTTGGCCGCGCGTTGACGTATAGATCGAGCTTGAAGCGCAGTCCCAGCAGGATATCTGCAGCATGCTGGTTGGAAGGCACGCGAGGATCGCCCAGCGCGCCGAACAGGACCGCATCAAATTCGTCGCGAAGCATCTCCACAGCGCCCTCAGGTAGGGAGACATTTTCGCGGAGATACTTATCGGCTCCCCAGTCAAACTCAACGAACTCGATCGCACGATTGCGTTTGGTGGTGGCAGCGCGGATAACGTTTACGGCCACCGGCGTGACTTCCTTGCCTATGCCGTCGCCAGGTATGACCGCGATGCGCGCTTTGGGACCGCCATTACGAAGAGAAACGTGGGGCACGTAGATTGCTCCGGGAACGAGATGGGAGTTCGAGGTAAGTTAGCACAGGGACAGTAACAATTTCAGGGTGATGGCCTAGCGCAAAAAGGACACGTAGAAGATCTGCCCGTAGCGCTCGATCTGCAAAGCCACGGCATCGCCGGGCTTCTGTTGCGCCAGCACGGATCTCAGTCCCTCCAGCGTCGTGACTGGCGTGCCGTTGAACCCGTGGATCACGTCTCCTACTTGCAGCGGAATCTCCGCCGTCCGGGTACCCGCAGTTCTTGCGGCAACGATCACTCCGGTTGGAATTCGCAAGTCGGGCAAGGACTTGGCCAAGTCGAGGGTCAGTTCGATACCCAGGATATTCAGTGGCCGAACCAAATTTTTCACTGGGTCGGCAGCTTCCGCGAGGTTGTCCTCTTTGTGCGTCTTCTCCACGAGAACAACATCCAGCGGCACGCGTTCTGAGCCACGCAAAACTACTAAC
Source organism: Candidatus Acidiferrum sp. (assembly GCA_036496065.1). Taxonomy (GTDB): domain Bacteria; phylum Acidobacteriota; class Terriglobia; order Acidiferrales; family UBA7541; genus Acidiferrum. The sequence continues at coordinate 659 of DASXLU010000169.1, read as the reverse complement.
TTGGCGTGTTCCCCGCTCTTGTGAACATTCAGGCCAAGCGAAAAGAGTGGCAGACTCGCCGTTGCGGATCCGTCCACACTCAAAATGATGTCTTGCACCTTCAACCCTGCGGTATCCGCCGGACCACCTGGCACTATGTCTGACACAAGCACTCCGAAGTCCCTCTTCAAGCGCAGCCCTGCGGCCAGTTCCGGAGTGATCGTCTGAACCAATGCGCCGATCGATGGTTGATGGACATGGCCGTACTTGAGCAATTGCGGATATGCCGAAGCTATGACGCCAGCCGGAATGGCGAAACCCAATCCTTGATTGCCTCCCGAAGACGACAGGATGAACGTGTTGATCCCTACAAGCTCGCCGTCCGCATCGACCAGCGGACCACCACTGTTGCCCGGATTGATTGGCGTATCCGTCTGTACATACACGAGCGGGCTATCTGGGTCTGGTTGGCGCGCAACGGCACTCACCACCCCCATCGTGACCGTATTGCGCAAACCTTCCGGGCTTCCGAACGCAAACACGATTTCACCCTGCCTCGCAGGAGCGACAGAATTGTGGATGGAAAGCGCTGGAAGGTTGTGCGACTCAATCTTAATCACAGCGAGATCGATATCGCGGGCGACGCCCACAATGCGGGCTTGGTAACTTTTGGCCTGGCT
>DASXLU010000168.1:0-10878 GCA_036496065.1 Candidatus Acidiferrum sp. | reverse complement strand
TTCATTGACGCGGCGGTACAGCTCCTGGAAAGTGATGACGATGTGATTTTCGCTTTCGGGCTCGGGAACGAAAATCAGCGCGGCCTTGTTCTTGTACTTACCGAGATGACGATCGACGCAGTTGTAGGAGGCGTTGAGCTTGCCGCCGACAAACCACTTCCAGAATGGGGGATGGCTGGTGTCAAGAGTGGTGTGCCAATACTGATCCCAGTGCAAGAGCTCGGCGTATTCGCGGAAGCACTCTGGAAAATATTTTTCGCTGAAACGCTCGACGATGCCTGGATCGTTGAGATTGGCCTGGGCGATGAAACGGGCGGGTGGGCGTATGCAGTCCTCATCCTTCCAGTGGACGGCGATCTGGGCTTCAGTCAGGCCCTGTTTTTTGGCTTTGGGCTTGTGGTTGGCGGATTTCTTTTCGAGGATTTTAGCCACGGCGTTTACTCCCTTGGGGTACGAACAAGCGCTAGGTGCCTGACATTCGGATTTTACGCGCGGAGCGGCGCGTGCGAAAGGCCAAGAGGGAATGATGATGGAGCCTCCCGGCCCAGGGTGAGAATGATGCTACGTCGCGAGTTCCCGCGTCAATCGCGGCGGCGGTCTAGGCCCTTTTGGCCTCGTTGTATTCGTCCCAGATACGCGTGCCGTGGGTTTCTTTTAGGAGCAAGCTGCCTACAACTAAGGTTATGGCCGCGACGATGATGGGATAGTACAAGCCCGCATAAATATTCCCTGTGCGCGCGCACAGGGATAGGCCAATGAGCGGGAGTAATCCTCCAAAGACGCCGTTACCTATGTGATATGGCAACGATAGCGAGGTGTAGCGAATCTTGGCCGGGAACGCCTCGACAAGATATGCGGCGATGGGGCCATAAATCATGCACACAAGAATCACTTGCAGGAAGACGAGCAGGACCAGCATAGGGACATTGGCGTTGGTCGCCTCCTTTGCGGGAACCTGCAAGCCTGTAGCGGGATCCGTGGTTTGCGCCGTAAGACTGATAGCGCCGGTAACTTTATTTCTGGCTGAGGATAGGCCATTGACGTTGTTGCCTGCGGCGGACTGCATGGCCTTGTAGATTGGAACGTACATGAAAATGGACAGCAGGCAGGCGGCCATCATCAACCACTTTCTGCCGATACGATCGGAGAGAGCGCCAAAGACGGTGAAAAAGGGCATGGCGAGAAGCAGAGCAATGGCGACGATGATGTTGGAAGTTTTGGCGTTCACCTTGAGGACGGTTTGTAAGTAAAAGAGCGCGTAGAACTGGCCGGTGTACCAAATCACACCTTGGCCGGCAGTGGCGCCGAAGAGGGAGATCAAGACGCGCTTGAGATTGGCCCAGACGGTGAAGGCCTCGGTCAGCGGTCTCGAAGAAGTCATTCCGGAGGTTTTAAGCTGCGAGAAAATCGGCGACTCTTTCATCTTCAGGCGGATGTAGAGCGAGATGGTGACGAGGATGATGGAAACAAGGAAGGGTATGCGCCAGCCCCAATCCTTGAACTGATCGGCGGTCATGGAAGATTGCGTGCCGAGGACAACAAGCAGGGAAACGAAGAGGCCGAGTGTCGCGGTGATCTGGATGAAGCTGGTGTAGAAGCCGCGCTTGTTGTCGGGAACGTGTTCGGCGACGTAGACCGCCGCACCACCGTATTCGCCGCCAAGAGCCAAGCCTTGCAGAACACGAATGATCAGCAAGGTGATGGGCGCAAACCATCCCGCGGTCTTGTAAGAAGGCAGCAAGCCGATGACGGCGGTGGCGCCGCCCATGATGCTGAGCGTTACGAGAAAGGCGTACTTGCGGCCAACGAGGTCGCCGATGCGGCCGAAGAATAGCGCGCCGAAGGGACGTACCAGAAAGCCTACGGCGAACGTGGCTAGATAGGCGATGTAGGCGAAGGTCTCGTTACCGGGGGGATAAAACTTGGGCGAAAGTACGGCAGCCAAGCTACCGAAAATGTAAAAGTCGTACCACTCGATCATGGTGCCGACAGCCGACGCCATGATGACGCGCCAAATGCTGTATTCGGCACTGACTGCTGGGACTGCCTGTCCGCCACTGGCCATTTCGTTGCCCCCTCGCGAGCGCTTCGAGTACACGGATACGATTCCTGTCCTATCGGATCGTCGGCTTTGGGACCTGTCCCGCCGGTTGAGCCTTTCATATATTTCGTGCGTCGCACACACCCGTGGGTGGAAGAAGACAGCACCAGAAAGGCCAGGAAACTCCCCGTTCATATATGGGGTGCAGGTCAATGTCAAGTAACGGTTGTATGACAGTGTGGAGTACGGCTTCGACGGTGCGAGGGTGCTTTCAAGACTAACGACATCTCGGCCGTTTAGGCGCTTTGCGGCTAGGGCGCGAGGAAAAGTTGTTTCAGCTGATTGAGGTCTGCGGGGGAGACGTCTGACACCGCGCAGAAGGAAAATGCGCCATTTTCCCAGGCGAGCCAGTGATAGCCCTGGACTTCGCCGGAGCCGCTCCACGATTCCTGCGGCTGGGCCTTTGCGACGAAAACATTCATGATGTGTTTGCGGCGGCCATACACCAGGGCGGCGACGGTGCGACCGTCGAGGACATCGAGGCGTCCACCAATCAAAGGGAAGCCGTCATTGGCAAAGTCGGGAACGGGCGGAGCGAAATTCAACTTGCCAACGAACCAGGGTTTGACGGTGTGTTGGTCGGTGGACACCACATCGGCCAGATGGCCGGGTTGCATGGAACGCAGGTGGGCGTCGACGACGGCGGCGGCGAGGGTCGGCTCGTAGGCGTTGCGATTTGCACGATCGAGTTGCCGCCATCCGATACCGACGGCCAAGGCAAGCAGCAAGATTGCAGCGACCGCCAACCAGCGCCAGTAACCAGCGCCGGCGGTTGATGTGGAATCGGCCTCGAAACTAGCAGGGGAAGAATCTGCTTGCGGCAACGCGGCTCTGATTTTGCCGCGCAGGCGTTGGGGCGCTCGCTCGTAGAGTTGCGAGTTGGCGAAGGCTTCGCGAAGTTTTTCTTCAGCGGCCAGGTGCGCCTGGCAATCGGCGCAAGTTTCCAGGTGTCGTTCGAACTCGGCAGCACCCGCTGCGTCCAGCTCGCCATCGAGGTACGCGTGCAGGCGAGTATCGGACAGCTCACAACTCATGGCGAGCCTCCTTTTGCGCAGAAGCACCGCCCAATATGACGCGCAATTGTTGCCGGGCACGAGCGAGCGTGGACATTACTGTGCCGATGGGACGCGCAGTGATTGTGGCGATCTCTTTGTAGGAGCAACCCTCCAATTCACGCAGCACCAGAATCTCTCGGAACTGCGCGGGCAATTCTTCGAGGGCGCGGCGCAGGCGGTCGCGATCGTGATTTACGATAGCCAGCGATTCGGGAGTCTCTTTTTCCTGAGGCATGGACACTTCGCTAAACTCCGACATTTCTTCCGCTACATGATTCTTCTGCAGCCAGGTGTAGCAACAGTTGCGCACAATCTGCAAAAGCCACGCGCGCGCGTCGCCTGAACGGAAAGTGCCAAAGAACCGGTACGCACGCAGAAGCGCCTCCTGCGTCACGTCTTCCGCGTCGGCACGGCCGCGCAGAATCCAACGCGCCAAGTTGTAAGCCGCGTCGAGGTGGGGCAATACGGTGGCCTCGAAGCGAGCCCGTTCATCCTGCTGCAACACGTCCAGACCTCGCACTGCTCCACATAAGGGTGACTGCGCCGGGCCTGATTTTATTCCACAAGGAGCAAAGATTTCCGAAATAAGTTTTCGGCGGCCGGCGGGAATAAAGCCCGGGAGAACCGGGTCTAGCACATTGAAACACGTCCACAGGTGGCGCGAGTTCGTACTCTCTCTCTTCGGGCTCGCGCCACGCTAATAGGTGCGAAAACAGCGTTGAACTTAGAAATAAAAAATTCGAGGAGGAAAGATGTCGCATAACAAAAAGGATGAAATTCAGGTCGATCACAATCACGACGGTATCGACCGGCGCGGATTCTTGAAGTGCATGGCGTGGGCGGGAACAGGAACGTTCTGCCTGATTCAGGGCGGCGTGCTGAAGTCGTACAGCCTGAGCCGGATCGGCGAACTTGATCCCGCGCAGATGAAGGGGGAATTGAGTTTCGCGCAAATCAGCGACAGCCACATGGGATTCAACAAAGCCGCTAATCCAGACGTGGTGGCGACGTTCAAGGCAGCCATCGAGAAGATCAATGCTTTGCCGCATGCGCCAGAGTTTCTGTTGCACACCGGCGACATCAGCCATCTGGCAAAACCGGAAGAGTTCGATACGGTGGACCAGATTCTGAAGAGCGCGGTGACGAAGGACGTGTTTTTTGTGCCGGGAGAGCACGATTTTGTTGGAGACGACGGAAAGCAATATCTGGAGAGGTACGGAAAAGGATCGAAAGGATCGGGCTGGTACAGCTTCGATAAAAAAGGAGTGCACTTCGTCGGACTGGTGAACGTGCTGGACCTGAAAGCCGGCGGCCTCGGCACATTGGGGCACGACCAGCTTGAGTGGCTGGAAGACGACGTGAAGAGCTTGTCGGCGAGCACTCCCGTGGTGGTGTTTGCGCATATTCCGCTGTGGTCGATTTATCCCGATTGGGGTTGGGGAACCGAGGATAGCGCGCAGGCGCTTGCGTACTTGAAGCGATTTGGTTCGGTGACGGTGCTGAATGGCCATATCCACCAGACGATGCAGAAGGTGGAGGGCAACGTAACGTTTCACACCGCGGCGTCAACGGCGTTTCCGCAACCACAGCCGGGGAAAGCCGATTCACCCGGCCCGATGAAAGTTCCCGCGGAGCAGTTGCGCAATTTACTCGGAGTGACAGACGTAAATTTCGTTCGCGGGAAACATGCCGTGGCGATAGTGGATTCGAAGCTAAGCGGCGCGAATGAGGCGACTCAGCAGAGTAATTACTAAATTAGCGAAAAAAGGAGAAATGAACATGGATCGGAATCGAATATTGTCGAATTGCATTGCGGGAGTTTGCCTTGCGGGAATGGTGTTTGCGGTGGCGGGAAGAAATCCGGCGCGCGCGAACACTAGCAGTGAACCCGCGGCTACGGAAGTGAAAATTGATAATTTCACGTTTGCGCCGGGGACGATCACGGTGGCGAAGGGTGCGACGGTGAAGTGGACGAATCACGACGATATTCCACACACTGTGGTGAGCGACGACAAGAGCACGTTTAAATCGAAGGCGCTGGATACGGACGATAAATTTTCCTACACCTTCGACAAGGCCGGAACGTACAACTATTTCTGCTCGATTCATCCCAAGATGACGGCGAAGGTCGTGGTGACCGAGTGAGCGCCGCGATAAATCCGTTCGACTGGAGGACCGTGCTGCTCGCCAAACACGCGCAGCACGTGGTCCTGATCCATTTTCCGATTGCACTGTACATGGCTGGAGTGGCTGCCGATTTACTGACACGGATTATGCGGCGGGCGGAGTTTGCGACAGTTGCTTATTGGAACTTGACGATTGCGGCGGTGTTCACTGTGCCAGTAGTGGCGACGGGTTTGTTGGCCTGGCAGTGGCAACTGGAAGGACAAAAGCTGAAGGGGATTTTGCTATATCACTTGGTGCTGGCGCTGACGTCTAGCGTATTTATTGTGTTGACGTGGCTGCTGCAATTTATGGCGAGACGTAAGGACAAAATCGCATCGGGGATGGTGAGCGTGACGATTGAAATCATCGGAGTGTTGCTCATTACTTTGACGGGGCACTTGGGAGGATTCCTGAGCGGCGTGAATGGGCCGTCGTAGTTTCGTGGTGATTGGTTGGCGCAGCATTTGCCGCGCAGGAGTTAGCGAGCCAGTTCCGCCAAGGTTTCGGCGAGCACGAGAACACCGCGGGAAATGTCTTCAGGTGAGGCAAACTCGTCGGGGCGATGACTGTAGCCGTTGCGGCAGGGGATGAACAGCATGGCGGTCGGAGCGATGCGCGACATGAACAGGGAATCGTGATAGGCGCGGCTGACCATTTTCTGGAATGGAAGACTGTGCTTAGTGGCGGCACGAGTCAAAGCGTCGGTGACGATTGGGGAACAGGTGGCCGGCGCATCGGCGTTCACCGTGTGAAATTGTATGGAAACCCCTCGTCGCTGCGCGATTTGTTCCGATTTCCTGTGAATCTCCTGTAAGACTTTGTCGCGCCGGGCGAGATCGGTATCGCGAATATCCAGTGTGAAGCGAACGCGGCTGGGAATGCTGTTGACGGCTCCGGGAAAAACATCGCAGATGCCCACGGTTGCGACGGTGTCCGAAGAGCCGCTCGTACGCGTGGCCGCTTCGATGGCCAAGATGATTTCGGCCGCGGCGCAGAGCGCATCTTTACGGCCGGGCATTAAGACGCCACCGGCATGTCCGCCAGTGCCTTCGACTACTAGCTGAAGACTTGCGGGAGCGGCGATGCTCTCGACGATTCCGAGAGGGATGGCGGCTTGTTCGAGCAGAGGACCCTGCTCGATGTGCAGTTCGACGAAGGAACTGTAATGGCCGGCGGCGAGAGGAACTGAAGCGAGATCGCCGGGCATGCCGGCTGCCAAGCGAATTTTGTCGAGGCTGTCGCCCAGACTGTCCCTGAGTTGGAGCGCGTCCGCTGGCGTCAACGTCCCGGAAAGCAAGCGGCTGCCGAGGCAGCCGATGCCAAAGCGCGTGGGCTCTTCGGAAGTGAATAAAATTAATTCGATCGAACGAGTGGGACGGAACCCGCTCTGTTGCAAGGCTCGAATGGCCTCGAGGCCGCCGAGCACGCCGACAACTCCGTCGTATTTTCCAGCATTCGGAATCGCGTCGATGTGCGAACCGGTGCCGACTGGCGCTGCGGAAGGATTGGTGCCACTCCACCGTGCGAATGTGTTGCCGATTGCGTCTTCGCGGATCGCGAGGCCTGCTTCGAGACATTTCGCTCGGAACCATTGGCGGGCTTCGAGATCTTTCGGAGTAAAAACTATTCGCGTTACCGCTGGAGGTTCAGCGTCGGAGATTTGCGACAGCGCCTCGATCTCGGAGATCAGCCGATCCTGATCGACGGCTAGATTCACGGCTGTGCGCCTGCCAGTGGGTGGCGGTTGAAATCTTTGTAGATCAAATATTTCGCGGGAACTTTGCCGATGGCGCCGAACCACTGCGGGCACCACGGACCCATCCAGATAAAGTCACCGGCCGTGACTGGATACCATGAATCGTCCAGACGATAGATACCGCCGCCTTCGAGCATCATTAGGCCATGTTCCATCACATGCATTTCGACCATGCTGAGTGCGGCGCCCGGCTGGTAAGTCATCGTATTTACGGCGAAATCGAAGGAAGGATTGTCGGGAAGCAGGCACTTCACCTGCAGCGCGGGATCATCGCCCAATGCGGAAGAAGAAATTTTGTCTTCATTGCCGACAATTATGCCGGGAGCTGTAATAGAAGGGACTTGCACATAATTTTTCTCGATGATCTGGGCACGGCTTTTTCCGGACGAGACGATGCGGTGCGACGTTCCCTGCGGCAGATATGCGAATCCACGAGGGCCCAGTTGCTGATCGTTGCCGGCTGCGTTCAGGTGCATGGAGCCATCGGTGACATAGATGAAACGTTGCGCGGAGGTGGCGGGAAGTTCGCCGCCATTTTCGAATTCGGCGGTGTACTGCGTGAATGCTGCGCCGAGTGCGGGACTGATGTGGACAATGGCGGTGGCCGCGGTCATACCTGGCAGAGTGGTGCGCACGAAAGTGTCTGGCGTGAGCAGGAGATGATTGCGGTGGTGCGCGCTGCGAGTGTGTCCAAGATTATGCACGGCGAGTCCTCGATAGAAATTCGGGTGAGGCGGCTAGCTGATCCAGCAGATGAAGGCCGCACTCGAGAGCCTTGGCGACGTCTTCGAGCAGAACGGATTCTTTAGGATTGTGGCTAATTCCGCCGGGAGAACGAAGGAAAATCATGGCGGCGGGCACTTTTTCGGCAAGGATCATGGCGTCATGGCCTGCGCCACTGACCATTGGGTGCGGCTTGACGCCAGCACGTGAGCAGGCGGTCTCTATTTCGTGCGCTATAAAGTCGTCCATGGGAACAGCGGCTTGGATAAGCCTGGTGGTGAAAGTTACGGAGACACCTCTGCGCCTGGCGATTTCTTCGGCAGAGTGAAGAAGATTTTTGACGCTGAGCTCGCGTTGAGAATCGGAGCCGTGGCGAACGTCGAGAGTTGCCCAGCATTCTCCCGCGATCACGTTGATGACGCCGGGTTTTGCTTCGAGGGCGCCGACGGTGGCGACTAAACCAGAAGTTGTTTGCGCTTCTTTCTCCACGGCGACGGCCCATTCGGCGGCTGCAACGAGCGCATCGTGTCGCAAGTTCATTGGCGTTGTGCCGGCATGATTGGCCACGCCGGAAAAAAATAGCTCCATGCGAGTTTGCCCGGCGATGGCTTCGACGATTCCGAGTGGCAGGTTGCGGTCTTCGAGGATTGGGCCTTGCTCGATATGAAATTCAAGGTAGCCGACTGCGTTGCTATCGAGTTCAGCTTGTGAGATCGCGGCTGGATTCAAGCCATAGGCTAGGATGGCTTGCTTCACAGATGTGCCGTGGGCATCACGGAGGCCGAGGAGTTCTTCGTCGAGCCGGCCGACCAAGGCTCGACTGCCAATAAAAGGGACGCCGAAGCGGACACCTTCTTCTTCGGAGAGGCCGAGCACTTCGATGGCGAAGGGAAGGCGGCGGCCTTCGAGCGATTCGATCAGCGAAATCGCCAGGACCACGCCGAGGATGCCATCGTAGCGGCCCGCATCCGGAACGGTATCGAGATGCGAGCCGATGAGCAGCTTTGGCGAAGCATGGGCGGGTGCGGTGCCGGGATAGAGACCATGCAGATTGCCGGCGGCGTCGAGAGAGGTGGCGACGCCGAGAGGGCGCAACCAGTCTTCGATCTGCTGATGGCAGGCGCGCATCGGTGGCGAAAGAAATGTGCGGCTGATGCGCGGCGGATCTTCGGTGAGAAGCGCGAGGCTTGCACAGCGATCGAGGATTTGCTGGGCGCGCGCGAGGTGGGCTGGAGAGGAAATGGTCACTGGGTTTAATTCCCGCGGCAAACGCGCGCTTCGATGCTGCCATGCGGCTCGTCGGTAGGGACAAAAATGTGATTCGGATTGTCCTGGCCAAAGCGGGCGAGATCGACGAGGAAACAATGTTTGTTGGGCATTGCGAGAGTGACTTCGGAAATTTGCGGAGCTGCTGCGAGAGCGCTTTCGGCCATGGCATAAAGTGTGTGCTGCACGGACTTGCTCTGGTGCGCAGCGAAGGTGGAGAGCAGAGAGTCGCGGATTTCTTTCCGAATGCGATGGAAGGCGAGTTCCGGCGAAGAATAAATCCAGTTTGCACGAAGTGAAGTGCCGAAAAGGCGGTCGCTTGTTTCGGGGAGAGTGGTAAGCGAATCGTGAATGTAGCCTTCGAAGGCGGAGTCTGAAGTTTTCATGATGACGAGATCAGCCAAGCCAGACTGGACGCGATGTTGCTTGTCGAGCTGGCGTGTGACATGAGTCGTCTGCACTTCGCTGCCAGCTTGAACGAATGTTGAGGGATGCGGCGCGCCGTTCGTGATGAGATGTTGCCAGGATTTTTCGTGGACGCCGACTTCGGCGGCGGAGACCTGCGGGTTATTGGTGAGCAGGAAATCGATCAGCTCTTTGGCGAACTCTTCCATACAGGTTGCGGACGATTTGCGAGCGAGGGAGTAGACGGTGTTCTTCATGGTGTCGGTGGGAAGGATTTTGCTGTTGTCGCCATGGGAAAAGCATGTCTCGAAATCGCCCTGCAGCAAGACTTCGACGCTCCACTCTTGAAATTCGTGCACAGGCGATTGCCGGTTCACGCGCACCACGCGTACACGCGATTTTCCGTAACGATTTTCGGCCAGGATGGGCATTCAGCTTCCTCGATAGGTGGTGTAGCCGTGCGGGCTCAGGAGCAAAGGAATATGAAAATGTGTTTCGCCGGGGCGCGCGACGAAAGTAATTTCCACGAGCGGATAAAGTCCCGTTACATTTTGCGCGGCAAAGTAGGCGCCGGTGTCGAAGACAACGCGGTACGTGGTGGGCGGGAGATCGTGCGGCTCGGGAAGCAATTGCTTGCAGCGTCCATCGCCATCCGTCAGCGAGGAGCCAATGGATTGCCAACTGTCACCGGGCTGGCGCTGCTGGTCGAGGCGCACGGAAACACCGACGGCCGGGATGCCAAGGGTGGTGTCGAGAACATGAGTAGAGATGCGATTCATTCCGTCAGCCATTTTTTCACTCGAATCTGAATAATTTGCCGCTGCTGTTCGGCGGCTTCGTGCAATTCGGTGGCTTCATCATTGTTCAGTCTGCGCTGGAGGTTCTGCAGAATTTCGGAGGCCGATTTCCCAGTCGCGCAGATGATAAAGATGCGGCCGAACTTTTCTTCGTACTGGCGATTGCCTGCCGCGAGAGCCTGCTTCACGGAATCGGGGCTGTCAGTCGCACGGGTTTGCTCTTGCGCGGACCATTGTTGCGAATGAACCGAGGAGTCCGCATGACTTCGCGTTTCGCCGATGCGCGGATGGCTCTGAAACGCTTCCAGCCAATCCGCGACCGCTAGCTTACGCCAGATTCTATCGGAAGTGTCGAGCAGGGTGGAAACGTCGCTGAGCGGGCGATGCGTGGCCATTTCGTGGGCCCATGCGTGCGAACCGCAGCAAGGCAGAATTTCCTGTGCGGCTTGATCTGGCGGTAGGAAATTCCAACGAGAGAGCGGGCTGTTCACGAGGTGATCCTTGAATCTGGAAGAGATTGCAAAAATTCGCGAAGGAGATTGCACAGGACGACGGTGCGATAACGAGCGGTGGAGCGGATATCGTCGATGGGCTGGATCTCTTGCGCCA
>DASXLU010000167.1:0-3688 GCA_036496065.1 Candidatus Acidiferrum sp. | reverse complement strand
GGTACCTGCATCTTCGCCATGATGTTGGCACGATGAAACTTGATCGTCTTTTCCCCAATATTGAGGTCCGCAGCAATTTGTTTGTTCAACTTGCCGCGAATTACGTGACTCATGACTTCGCGCTCGCGCGGCGTGAGTGTGTCGTACCGTTGTCGGAAGTTGGCTAACCTTTTCGCCTCCCCGCGGCGGGTTTGGTCACGGGTCAGCGCCTCGCCGATCGCCGCGAGGAGTTCCTGGTCGTGAAACGGCTTGGTCAGAAACTCGATGGCGCCTGCTTTCATCGCCCGCACTGAAGTGGAAACATCGCCGTGACCGGTGATGAAGATAACGGGGATATGCCAGCCGGCCGACGCTAGCTCCTGTTGTAGGTCTAAACCGGTGATGCCCGGCATACGAAGGTCGGTGATAAGGCACGCCGCTTCCTCGGGAGGTCGCTGCATTAGGAATTCGTCGGCGGACCCGAATCCATTAACCATGTAGCCCGCTAAATGCACAAGACGTTCTACAGAACGACGAAAAGAAGGGTCATCGTCTACAACGAATACGATTTGTTCAATCTTACTCACGGACTATGGCAGCCTTTCACAAGCAATCTGAGAAAAAGCTGCAAGTCGCGAGCTTGCAACCGTTATTGCTATCTTTTAATAGGATCGCGATTGGAGAGCCGGGTGGCAGCGCCGAACGATCGATTAGCCGTCCTATGTCTCCGGAGAGGTGCCGCAGCAGCGCTTGATTGCACTCGCTAGCGCTTCTTGGCTGACCGGTTTGCAGAGAAAATCTGTCGCACCTGCCTGCATAGCACGCCTTTGCTCGTCTTCGCTGGCATGGCCGCTGATGAAAACGATGGGAATCCTGTGGCCGGATAACGACAGGAAACGTTGGAGTTCCAAACCACCCATTCCCGGGAGCCGCAGATCCAGGATCAAGCAGGCGGTATTACCGACGTGACCGGAGTTCAGAAATTCCTGGGCAGATGCGAAAGCTTCGGCTTGAAAACCCAGGAGGCGAGCCAACCTACGCGCCGAATTTCTGCTCGAGGCGTCATCGTCCACGATAGATAGGAGCGGACCTTGAAGCGTTCTGTCGTTAGATTCCATGGCGTTTATGAAAATGACGTCCCAGACTTCTCTTAGGTTGCGCCAGGAAGAATGCAGGAAAAGGTCGTCCCGGGGCCGGCATTTGGTTCTGCCAGTAGCTGCCCGCCGAGCGCCGTAACGATCGAACGGCTGACACGTAGCCCCATGCCCATGCCGTGACTCTTTGTAGTGTAGAATGCCTCGAATAGACGCTCACGGTCTTCGAGGCGAAATCCGGTGCCCAAATCACTCACGCTGATCCGAACCGATAACCGGCCCGCTAACTCGTCGCGTGATCCACTAATCGTCAATTTTCGGCGCTCATCTTCTAAGCCGCTCATCGCGTCGATTCCATTCATCACTAGGTTTAGCAGCACCTGCTGGAGTTGGACGCGGTCGGCGGATACCGGCGGCACGTCTTCCGCGAACTCGGTTCGAACCTCGATACGGTGTTCGGCCAGTTCACGGCGAGTAAGAGCAAGCACGTCAGCAATCACAGCCTTGAAGTCAAGCGAGGTCCTTTCGGGTGGTTTGCGATAAGCCATACCGCGAATCCGCTGAATGATGTCTCCGGCGCGTCTGGCGTCGCTGAGGATGTCAGAGATGGCCTCGCAAATGTCGCTGTCTGGGTTCGATGACCGAGCCAGAAGTCCCAGACAGAAGTTGCTATTGTTGATAATGGCACCGAGCGGCTGATTGATTTCGTGCGCGATCGATGCGGCCAGTTCGCCCATTGTCGTCACCCGGGTGAGATGAGCAAGTTCTATCTGCGTTTTGTGTAACGCTTCCTCGGCCTGCTTGGCGACCTCGATGTCTGTGTTCGTGCCGAACCATTCAACGGCTCGACCCTGCGCATCTTTGACCGCCTGTGCCCTGCAGGTAAAGCGGCGATACCGACCGTCGCGTCCCCGCATGCGTTGTTCCATTTCATAGGTAGTTCCTTTCGTCCAGACGGTTTCCCATGCCGATTTAACAGCCTCCAAGTCGTCAGGATGCACTGCCTTCCAGCCTCCCCAGAGCAAGTCTTCCTCCGAGAGACCCGTGTAATTGATTAGGCCTTGATTGCAAAAACTGGCGGAGCTATCTGGTTTAACGCTCCAGACATGGTGCGGAATCGATTCAGCGAGCAAACGGAAACGGCGCTCGCTCTCCGCTAATCTTTCTTCGGCGCGTTTCCGCTGCGTGGTATCTAGCACCAACTTTACGAAATAGTCCACCGAGCCATCGACCCGCCGTAGGCATTTGGCCGAAAGGATAGAGTGGATGACCCGCCCGTCCTTTCGAATCCATCGCTTATCTAGCGAATAGCCGTCGATTTCACCGGCCATGACTCGGTCGAATTCAGCCATATCGGCCGCCAAGTCATCGGGATGCGTGATGTCTGGCCAGCTCAGTTTCAATAACTCTGTGCGCGGATAGCCTAGGATCCGGCAAAGCTCATCATTAATTTCGAGGAACCTCTTGGCCGGAGAACTCATCGCCATACCGATCAGGCCGAGGTCGAAGTAGCGCCGGAATCGTTCCTCGCTCGCTCTTAGCGCTTCCGCTGCATGCTGTCGTTCGATCATATCCGCGGCCTGGCGTCCGTACAAATCGGTTAGCTGTAATTCGCGGTCAGACGGCCGATGCGGCTGTCTGAAATGAGTGGACAGAATTCCGATTGGTTGGCCACCGCGACTGAACAAAGGTGCGGATTGAACCGCTCGAAAGGCGGCTGAGGCAGCGATCGCCCGGTGCGGGGCAAAGTCCGGATCCATCAGAACGTCTTCTATAATGATTCGTTCTGACTGTTGCAGAGCTCGACTATAGGCGGTGCCACTGCAGTTAGCGGTGGAAGCGAAATAGTCGAGAAAATCCTGCTTAAACCCGTGCTGCGTCACGATCTCCAGCGATCCAGTTCGTGGATTGTAAAGCTGAGCATGTCCAAAATCCGCCTTTTGAATCGTGATGGTAGCATGGAGAATTTCTTCCAACAGAGGCTGGATTTCGCTGATTAACATCAGCCGGGTTCCGAGCTCGTGCAGCTGGACCAATCCTTCTCTTTCTTCTGCGGCTCGACGCAGCTCGCGCTCGCGCTCGACTGCTTCCCGATTGGTGCGCGCAATTTCCAGCCGGGCGCTTACGCGTACCAGCAGTTCGCGGGCGGTGAAGGGCTTGACCAGGTAATCATCGGCCCCAGCCGCAAGTCCTTCCACTCGCGCCTCTTCGCCGGCCCTTGCCGAAAGCATAATTACTGGAACGTTGCGGGTGCGTGGGTCATCGCGCAGAGCGCGGAGCAAACCGAAGCCGTCCAGCAGCGGCATCATCACATCGGTCAATACTAAGTCGGGAGGATTTTTCCGAGCCGCAGTCAAGGCGGCTTCTCCATCATTCACCGTTTCGATGTTGTAGCTTCCGCTGAGTAACTGCCGCACATACTGCCGCAAATCTGCATTGTCGTCCGCGAACAGAATGCGTGCCTCTGAGTGTGACGTTTGTTCCGGACTAACACCGTGATCCTTCACCGCGACCGGGATAACAGGCGCATCAGGTAGCCAGCGCAACGCCTCTTCCAAGTAGGCATTCGCTCCCGCAGTGGCAATTGGTTGATCGGACCTGGCGGCGACCTTCTC
>DASXLU010000166.1:0-14030 GCA_036496065.1 Candidatus Acidiferrum sp. | reverse complement strand
CGGGCTTGTCGTCTTGCTACCGCTCGGCGTGGTGTCAGTCGGGACACTTGCCGGCGCCGTGTACACACCATTTGCATCAATCTTCCCGCAGGTCGCGCTGCAATCGGCTCCGTTCGGATTCGCGGTTTGATTGTTCGTTGTGGACGATGACTGATTCGGTTGTGTCACCAGCCATTGCAAATTCGTAGGCGTCGAATTTAACAGCGATGCGGAAAATTGCACGGTCTGTGCTGGGGTAACTCCTACTGGAACCGTAACCGATGCAGGTGTGATTGCCACCCGAATGCCCGAATCCAGCGCTATTTGCGTTGTGCCCGTCTTCGAGTGGTCCGCGTCCGCAGTTGCCGTGAATGTTACCGTCGGTACCGGTGACGGAAAGCTGCCCAACGAAGGCGCCGTGTACGTTAGTACGTTAGAGCCGCTCGCGGCCGAAGTCGTAAATGT
Organism: Candidatus Acidiferrum sp.; assembly: GCA_036496065.1. Taxonomy (GTDB): domain Bacteria; phylum Acidobacteriota; class Terriglobia; order Acidiferrales; family UBA7541; genus Acidiferrum. The sequence goes on along the minus strand of DASXLU010000166.1, from coordinate 13,586 downwards.
GCCGATGGTTCCACCATTCACCGATTGGCCCGAGGTGCATGCCGCGGCTTTCGTCGCAACTGGATTCGGCACTGCCGTAGTTGGCAGTGGCGTAAACACGTAGGAGCATGCCCATGTCACCGTCAACGTCGTCGATCCGCCGACCGTCGCCGTAAACGAGAATGCTTGTCCCGCCACTACTGTCGCCGACGCGGGAAGGATCGTCACCGACACCACGTTGGCGCTGCCTCCGCCGCAACCCGCTATGCACAAAATTGTGGCGCAGATCGCTGCCAGCAGCGCCGCCCCTTTGCTCCATCGCAACTTCATCACTGACGTCTCCCCGGTGCCCATTTCGTGGGATGCCCACGGCACTCCATTGCTCATCTCGATGCCTATCGCCCGTCGCTGCGTTGTACCGCTACCTGTTTCGTTTTCCCACTACCATCCCTGACAAACCATCGGCCCCTGAAAACTCCGTCGCCATCTCGCGGCCAGCTAGAACGTTTTTCCTACCGTGAACCGGAACGTGGTTAGCGGCTCGAAATAATTCAAGCGTCCAGGATTTTGAATCGCCGGCTGAATCTGATAAAGAACTGTTGGATCGCACTGGTTCGGATGCAACGGGTCCAGCAGTCCCAGCGACTGGCATGTCTGGAACAGGCTTTGCTGGCTGATCTTGTCGAACGGCGCGATGATTGTCTGGTGCAATCGCAATGGGTTATACGCCCAGTAAATTCGGAACGGCGCCTGCACGATAGGCAAATTCACGTCCAGCTGAATTCCCGTTGACGCTCGCATCTTGAAGTTGGTTCCCGAAGCAATTTGCAGTTGCTGCCCCTGGTTCGCCAGCGGAAACATCGAATTGATATTCGCCACACCCGTCGGGTCCAGCTTCAGCGCATTCTTGTTTACGATGCCGTCGGTGCCGGCATCCAGGAACAACGTCATGCCCACGGGGCCGGCAATCGGAATTCGATACTCGAAGTTGCCTACGCCCTGAAAATCCGCACCGGGGAACGTAATCGTATAGGCAATCACCGGAACCGTGAACACCGCTTGCGTTGGGAAGCCCGAACCCGACAGGCAGCGGTTGCAGTTGTAAATCACCGACTGGTTGAACACGCTCGGAATGTACGTAACCGGCGAAATCGCGCGAATATCGAATCCGCGCAAATCGTTTTCGCCGCCCATGTAGAACCTGCTGTACGGTGGCACTTCCTTGCCGCCGTAGCCCGTCGTATACGCCGCCAGGAAACGCACGCCAATCGCATTGCGCTTGTGATTTATAGGATGGAAATATTTGTACTCGCCTGTGTTCGTAATGGTGTTGACGTTTCCGCCGATCGGTCCGCCCGTGAACGCCAGCGAATAAAAGAAGCTTTTTCCGCTCGTCGCGTTAACCGGATTGTTGATGGTGTTCTTGCTCAGCGTCGCCGTAACCGTACTGGCGATAATCCCATTTAGCGCACTCGGTCCGGCGATGGCTCGATATTGCAACTGCGTAAACAGCAATTCCGATGCTTGGTTGTACGTAGAAATATTCGTGCGCGTCAGTCCGTACGTCAGTCCGAATCGCGTAAACGCATACTTCTTTAGCGCCGTGCTGGCAAACGCCGTGAAGCCCGTGCTGTTTTGGTTGTAATTCTGAATGAATTGCGGGTTGATGCTGACCGATTGCCCCGTTACCAACGCTGCTTGCTGGGCCTGGTCGAATTTGTACAAGCTCGAAAAGATCGTGAATCCGCTCTGGATCGGGCGGTCAAACAAATAGGGTTCCGTGAATCCAAACATCAGGTTGCGCTGATATTGCCCGACCTGCGCCGACAATGTCAGCGTCTCGCCCAATCCGAGGAAGTTGTTCGTCTGATACGTCAGCCCGATAAAGCCGCCGGCCAGCCCGCTGACGCCGCCTTGCAACCCGATCGACTGCTTGCCTTTTTCATGCAACTTCAGCAACAGGTCGACGGTGCCTTCTTTGGTGTTGCGCTTGATCTCCGCGGACTTGTCGGGATCCAGCTTGTCGAAATAATCCAGTTGGTTCAGCCGCAAAATACTCAATTCCCAATAATGCTTGTTGAACAGTTGGCCTTCATCGATCAGCAACTCGCGCCGGATCACCTTGTCGCGCGTCGTAGTGTTCCCGCTGAAATCAATGCGCCGCACATAATACTGTTTGCCTTCTTCGAACTTCATGGTGATGTCGATGCGCTTGGCCGCTTCGTCAATTTCCGTATCCGGCTGTGGCACGAAATCGATGAAGCCGTAGTTGCCATAGATTTTTGTGTAATCTTCCATGGCCTTGCGGATCTTCGTGGACGAGAAAATATCGCCTTGGTGCAGCGGGAACACCGTCTTCAACGCTTCCGCTTTCAACGACAGCGCCTTGTCCGGGTCCGCGCTCACGATCTTCAGCGTGCCCATCCGGTACTGCTCGCCTTCTTCGATGGGAATCGTGATGTTCACCGCTTTGCCTTGCGACCTTCCGGCGAACGGGATCCCGTATTTCCATCCTTCGGTATCGATGTTTTCCAGCACCGGATCGCCGACCAGCACGCGGAAATATCCGTTGTCCTGATACAACCCGCGGATGCCGACTTCGATGTCTTCGATCAACTTGTCGTGATCGTAGGTCTTCGACATCACATTGATTTCCGTGATGTACAACGGAATCTGATACGGCCGGTCGTGCCGCATCGCGCGTATCAGCTTGCGGTTGCTGAACGCGTGATTCCCCGTGAACATGATCTTCCCAACTTTAACCTTGGGGCCTTCATCAATCTTGAACACCAGGATGACCGCGTTGCTCGACGCGATCCGTTCATATTGCGGCGTGACCTTCGCGAATTGCCGACCGTGCTCGCCCAGCAATTCCTTCAGCGTCACTTCAGCTTTCTTGATGCGCGTCGGATCGAACTGGCTTTCCACCGTCAAGCCGACTTTCTTTTCCTTGAAGCGGTCCAGAATGTCCGACTCCGAAATCGAATGGATGCCCTCGTAGCGGATGCGCCGGATCACCGGCCGCTCCTTCACTTCAAATACAATGATTTTTCCGTTGGCTTTGTCGGGCGAGTCTTCCACGTGCAGCTTCACATCTTCGAAAAATTGTGTGTTCCACAGCGCCTGGAAGTCGCGACGCAGTGTGTCCTCGTTGTACGGATCGCCAGGCCGGCTGAATATGCGCGCTTGCAGCGTGTCTCTGCGGATGCGCCGGTTTCCTTCAAAGTCTATGCGTTCGATGAATCCCTGGCTTTGTTGTCCAGGATTCTGCCCTTGCGGCGCCAGGCCCGCAAAGTCTTCAATGTTTTCGTTGAGTGTGGTTTCATCCAGCGAGGCGTGAAACAAATACGCGCCTTTCGGCCCGTTTGCTGCATCTTCTATATGTGCGGAGTCGGCGAGAACATTTGCAGGATGAAATCCCAGCGATAACAGCAACCACAGGCACGCCAGCGCAAGCCGGACACCCGCACTTCGCGTAGCGCCCATCTTTGCAAAAACACAGACTGGCTTTCTGGCGGCCATCAAGGCCGCGCCCCCAAACCCAAGATGTTATTCTCCCGCCAGACCCGGCATGGGCTGGCCGTGCGTTCATCGCCGGCGGTTTCCTACAGTGGCAAACCGCATTGCATTTCCCGCTTGTTGCGTCAGATTCGCTAGTGGACGACCGGGGTTGCCTCAACCACTGGCCGGAATGCGAGACCTTCCCCTGCGACGTATATCTGTAGTGTCGCCGGTCTCTGAATTCCTCCCTGAATGAGCGCTTCAGAGAGCGGATCCTCTACGTATTTCTGCAGAGCCCGCCGCAGCGGCCGCGCTCCATAGTTGCGGTCCGCACACGTTTTCTCCAGTATCCACTGGCGCGCTTCGGGCGACAGGACAACCTGCACTTGACGGTGGATCAGCGTGTCGTTCAACTGCCCGACCAGCAAATCGATAATCCGCAGCAGGTCTTCGTCACCCAACGGATTGAAGAGAATCACTTCGTCCAACCGGTTCAAGAATTCCGGGTTGAACGACCGCTTCACTTCCCCCAACACCAGATCTTCCATGCTCTTCAAGCTGGCTTCGTCTAATCCCGACGCGAAGCCAATCGATGTGCGCTTCTGCAAATGCCGCGCACCAATATTGGAAGTCATGATGATGATGGTATTCCGGAAATCTACCGTGTTGCCGAGCCCATCCGTCAACTGCCCGTCCTCAAACACCTGTAACAATATATTGAACAGGTCCGGATGCGCCTTCTCGATTTCGTCCAATAATATAACCGAATACGGAGTGCGACGCACCCTCTCGGTCATCTGTCCGCCTTCTTCGTAGCCCACATATCCTGGAGGCGCGCCGATCAGCTTCGACACTGAATGCTTTTCCATGAATTCCGACATGTCGAAACGGATCAGGGATTTCTCCGAGCCAAACAGGAACTCCGCCAAACGCCGTGCCACTTCTGTTTTTCCTACTCCCGTGGGCCCCAGGAAAAAGAAGCAGCCCACCGGACGCAGCGGAGACTTCAATCCCGCGCGGCTCCGGCGAATTGCCCTTGCCAGTGCCGTGATCGCCTTGTCCTGGCTGATTACTCGCTTGTGCAACTCAGGTTCGATGCGCAACAGTTTCTGCTGCTCGTCTTCCTTGATCGAGGTCACCGCGATGCCCGTCCAGCGCGACACCACTTCCTCGATATCTTCGCGCGTCACGATTCCCGTCGACGCGTCGTCCAATTTGTAGCGGTCTCGCAATACCCGCAGGTTTTCTTTCTCTTTGCGCTCTTCTTCCGAGTAGAACCGCGCCTTTTCGAATTCGTGCGCGGCGATCGCCGATTCCATGCGGTGCGTGATGAATTTCACGCGCTTCTGTACTTCGCCGACTTCATCCGGCACCGATGCCTGGCGCAATTTCACCCGCGCGCCCGCTTCATCGATCAGGTCAATCGCCTTGTCTGGCAGAAAACGGTCGGGAATGTACCGGTTCGAAAGGTATACGGCCTGGCGCAGCGATTCGTCCGTGTAGCTCACAGCATGAAACTTTTCGTAACGCTCGCGCACGCCCTGAATTACCTGGATCGCTTCTTCTTCGTTTGGCGCCGGCACCTTCACCGCTTGAAAGCGTCGCTCCAGCGAACGATCCTTTTCCACCGACTTGCGGTATTCGCCGGGCGTAGTCGCGCCGATGCACTGAATTTCGCCGCGCGAAAGCGCTGGCTTCAAAATGTTGGCCGCGTCCAACGAACCCTCCGCCGAACCTGCGCCCACTAACGTATGCAATTCGTCGATGAACACGATGGAGTTCTGGCTCTCCATCAACTCCTTCATGATCGTCTTCAAACGCTCTTCGAATTGTCCGCGATATTTTGTGCCCGCCACAATTAACGACAGGTCCAGCGACAAGATTCTCTTGTCGGCCAGGAATGGCGGTACATCTCCATCCGAAATACGCTGCGCCAATCCTTCTACGATTGCCGTCTTGCCTACGCCCGGTTCGCCGATCAGCACTGGATTGTTTTTCGTGCGCCGGCACAGAATCTGGATCACGCGGTCAACTTCGTTTTCGCGGCCAACCAGTGGGTCCAACGATCCTTCCGACGCAGCTTGCGTCAGGTCGCGGCTGAATTCCGCCAGCAAAGATGTTTCTTTCGGGCGCGTCGCTGTCGTCTTCTCTCCGGTCGTCCGCGCCAGTTCCTCGCGCAACGCCGAAAGCCGCAGGCCGCGCTCCATCAGGATTTCCGCGCCGAAACATTTTTCTTCGCGCAAAATTCCCAACAGCAGGTGCTCCGTGCCCACGTGTTTGTGGCCCAACCGCTCGGCTTCTTCCGCCGCCATGTTCAGGATCCGCTTGCATTCCGCGCTCAGTGGCACCTCCACAGACGTGGAAATCCGTTCGCGTATCGTGATGCGTGCTTCAATTTCCTTGCGAATGGATTCAATCGAGCCTTGCTGGCGCAAAAAGCGGTTTGCCAGCGCTTTGTCCTCGCGCATCAGCCCCAGCAACAAATGCTCGGTCTCGATGTACGGGCTTCCATACTGGCTCGCTTCGTATCTGGCAAAAAAGATAACTCGTCGCGCTTTTTCTGTATATCGTTCGAACACGATTAGCTCGCTTCTCCCCCTGGGGTCCCTCTCGCACCGGCGTTCACCAGCCGAGTCTGCACAACACCATGTTCCAGCCCCACTACTCGGTCGCACCGTTCCGCCAGCGCCAGGTTGTGCGTCGCAATTAACGACGTCAGGCGATGCGTGCGATGCAGCCGTTGCAACAACTCAAACACGGCCCATGCATTTTGCTCGTCCAGATCTCCGGTCGGTTCATCTGCCAGCAGCACTCTAGGCCCAGTGACGAGCGCCCGGGCTATCGCTACTCGCTGCTGCTCCCCGCCCGAAAGTTCTCCTGCGCGGTGGTCGGCCCGATCTTGCAGCCCCACTTCTCCCAGCCACTTCCGCGCTTCACGCAACGCGTTTCCCTGTGGCTCTCCGCGCACCAGCAATGGCATCGCTACGTTCTCTGCCGCTGTAAAATCCGGCAGCAGTTGATGCCTTTGCCAGAGAAACCCCACGGCGCGATTCCGAAATTCCGCAAGCGCCGCGTCATCATTCGTTTCAATCGCGTTATTTTCAAAGTATACTGTACCGCTTGTTGGAGTGTCTAGCGCGGCCAGCAAATGCAGCAACGTGCTTTTTCCCGCTCCAGATGGCGCAACGATCGCTACCATCTCTCCTTCACGTAAACGAACGTTGGCGTCCGTCAAAACTTCCAAATTCTTCTCGCGTCGTCCATAGCTTTTCTTCAAGCCTCGGCCTTCCAGCACCACTTCGCTGTTTTCTGCGCCATCTTTTGTCTCCAGCGCATTCATCTGGCCGCTTCCTTTTCGAAACGCGATAACGTCTTGTTCACTCGTTCCTGGCCCGGGTCCCCTGTCCCCACATTATTAGATGCGTTGCCTTGCCAACCGTGCTCTGCAGCAAACTCCTGACATCTTTCGCCTTCTCGACAACCGTTTTTCCCTTTTCCTCCCGCCGTGTGCCTACAGGGGTTTTGGGCTCCACTCTACAGTTTCCAAAAACCACGCTAATCCCTTAAGTTCCAGTAGGTTATAAACCCCGAAAATGGCGTTTTCTATGTCTGGATTTTTCCAACCTCTTCGACCCATCTGATTGCGGTTTATAGGAGCAAATCGGCGGCCAAACCGTCACTGCCCACCCGACGGCTTCTGCAGCACCGTTTTCATTCATATCGCAAAATCTCCACCGGTAGCAGACTCGCCGCTTCGCGTGCGGGCAGGATCGTAGCCACCAGCGCAATCGCCATCGCCGCCATTGCGATCCATACGCCATCAAGCAAGTTCGGATGAAACGGCACGTACGGCACCGCATACACTTGCGGATCCAGCGGAATCAAATGATACGTTCCGGCGATAAATGTAAACGCATATCCGACCGCCAGCCCCAGAAATGTTCCTGTCCCACCAATCGCCAGTCCAACCAGCAGGAAAATTCGCCGCACTTGTTCGCGTCGCGTTCCCATCGACAGCAACACCGCGATGTCTCGCGCTTTATCTGTCACCGTCATCGACAGCACCACCAGAATATTCAATCCCGCAACAAACGTTATCAACCCGATGAAGATTGCTGTCACCAACTTCTCCAGCCGCAACGCGTGAAACAGCGCGTGGTTCGATTCCATCCACGTCGTCGCGGAAAAGCCCGGCCCCGCCTCGCGCTCCAGTACCCGCGCCACACCCGGAGCTTCATCCGGCTTCTGCAACCGAAACTCCAGCACGTTCACAATGTCTCCTGTGCCTGCCAGCGCCTGTGCCGCTACTAAAGAAATGAAGCACCAGTTTTCGTCGTAATCGTAAAAGCCCGAATCGAATATTCCCGCCACGCGAAATCGCCTCGTTCGCGGCAGCAATCCGAACGGTGTCAGCCGGCCTTGCGGACTCGTCAGCGTCACATACTCACCCGTTTGCAACTGCCATTCATGCGCCAACTGTTTCCCCACCAGCAGTCCATCGATTCCATCGGCGTCGGGCGCCAACTGCAAATTCCCCGCTGTCAGCTTTTGCAAAGCCTCGTCGTTGTTTCTCTCTCGCTCCAGATCGATTCCTTTCACCACTACTCCCTGGGCCTGCCCGCCGAACGACAGCAGCACCTGCTCGTAGATCGCCGGCGTTACCGAGCGCACTCCCGCCACCGTCGCCAATCGATCCGACAGTTCTTGATAGCCTTGGATTCCGCCCGGTCCAGGCTTCGTCAGAGAAATGTGCGCCTGCACACCCAGCAGCCGCTCTTGCAGCGCTTCGCGAAACCCGCTGTTCATCGCCAGCGCCACAACCAGCGTCGCTACACCTGCGGCCACTCCGATTACCGAGAACAGCGTCACCAACCGCAGCACCGCTGGCCGGTTTGGCGATCGCAAGTACCTTCGCGCCACGAACCATTCAAAGCTCATGGCGTTGTCCCTCTACGCTTTCTCGCCTGTCGCAGCTTCGCCTTCTCCCGGCTTCGCTTCCGGCCTTAGCAGTGGGAACAGAATCACGTCGCGAATCGAATGCGAATCCGTCAGCAGCATCGTCAGCCGGTCGATTCCGATTCCTTCACCGGCTGTCGGCGGCATACCGTGACTCAACGCTCGGATGTAGTCCACATCCAGTTGTTTCGGCACTTCGTCTCCGCCCTGCGCGATCTGCGCCTGGAATCTGCGCTCTTGCTCCGCCGGATCATTCAACTCCGAAAAGCCATTCGCTATTTCCATCCCCGCTACGTAAATCTCAAAGCGCTCCGTCAGCGTCGGGTCTTCCGGCTTCTGCTTCGACAGGGGCGAAATGTCCGTAGGAAAATCATACAAAATCGTCGGCTGCACGAGCTTGCTCTCGGCAATCGTTTCGAACAGTAATCCAGTCCACTCCCCGTCCTTCAGATTACCCTTTGACGCCGCATACTCCGCGTGATTGGCCTTTGCCCACGTGTTATATCGTTGCGTCGCGCTCGCTGCTCCACCCGGCGCCTTCAATTCGTCCAACGTTGGCGCCGCTCCCGCGCCCCCCGGCCAATACTTCACGATTGCTTCGCGCATCGTCAGCCGTTGCATCTTGCCGAAATCCAACTCGTCTTCTCCATACTTCACTACCGTCGATCCGGTGATGGCCTTGGCCACTTGCGCGAACAACTGCTCGTTCAATTCCATCAGATCCAGATAATTGCTATACGCCTCGTAAAACTCTAGCATCGTGAATTCCGGATTGTGCTGCGTCGAAACCCCCTCATTTCGAAAATTCCGGTTGATCTCATACACGCGGTCGAACCCGCCCACCGTCAATCTCTTCAGGTAAAGTTCCGGCGCAATTCGCAAAAACAAATCTGCGTCCAGCGTGTTGTGATGCGTCTTGAACGGCCGCGCCGCAGCTCCTCCGGCGATCGGATGCATCATCGGCGTTTCCACTTCTATATATCCGCGGCCTTCGAAAAATTGCCGCAACTCCCGCACGATCCGCGCTCGCGTCTGAAATATCTCGCGCGACTTCTCGTTCGCAATTAAATCCAGATACCTTTGCCGGTAACGTAGCTCAATGTCCGCCAGACCGTGCCACTTTTCCGGCAGCGGCAACAATGCCTTCGACAAAAAGAACAGTTCCTCCACCCAAACTGACAGTTCGCCGCTCTTGGTGCGAAACACATGCCCCTTCACGCCAACGTGATCGCCCAGATCCAGCAACTGAAATAACTGGAATCCCTTTTCGCCCACCACATCCTTGCGCACATAAATCTGAATCCGGCTCCCGGCACCCTGCAAATGCGCAAAACCAGCCTTCCCCATTAACCGGTACGACACCAGCCGCCCCGCCACCCGCGTCTCCCTCCGGTTCGCTTCCAACTCCGCAGCCGTCGCCCTGGCATACTCCTCCGTCAGCGCACCCGGACGGTCCGTCCACCGGAATTCCCTCGGAAACGCTTCATAGCCAAGTGCTTGAATCTGCTCTAGTTTCTTCTGACGTTGCTCAAATTGGTCGCGTGGCTCAAATTGCAAGAGGATTTCTTTCCTTTCATTCCTTCGGTATCAGGAGTATAAAGGCGCCTGCGCAGCAAGGGCAAGGAACACTGGAGGAGGAAGCCCTTTCGGCATCGGTTAGGTTTGTGCCATTCGTCACAGCCTACGTGGCCGGAATGGAATATTATTAAGTTGTAATGGTTCTCAATCTTCTTTTCATACTGTTCTGACTCGTTCCCCGGAGGTCCTATTTGCGCGCCCGCCCAAGTTATTTGCGCGCCGGTTCTGTCTCTAAAGACTGGCGAACGCCCCTCTCGTCCGAGAAAACCGAAGCTTATTTGCACGTGCTCGAACGGCTCGAAACTTCCTACGCGATGTTTAGTGTCAATCTCGATGAAGCTTTGGGCATGCGCCGTACGGGCCGTCTACAAAAATCCTCCCAGGTTTTAGCTGTTGCTCCCGCGCTTTGCGAACGCCTCTCGCGCCCGTTGCTCGCTTCTCTTCGCGCCATGCTTCGTCACGCTCGTCACTTCGGTGTTACGCCCAATCTCGCGCCCCTCGATCCACAGAATTTTCAGAGCGCCAAAAGCCAGCGCATGGCCCGCTACAATTCGCTCTTCGGCAGAATTCTCCTCACGCGCAGATCTCAGTTTGTCGCCAAAATCGAGGCGCTCGCCGACCTCACCGATGAACTCTCCACTGGCTTTCAGACCGCTGCCGAGTCTCTCACCGCAGACGATTCCGTTCATCCCGATCGCGACTGGGAATTTCTCGACGCCGCTCATTACGACCTCAATACGTGCCTACGGGAAACTGTAGTTATCCTGAAATGTTTCTTTCATGCACTTCCTGACGGTCAACTCTCCCAATTTCAGGATTTTTTCCGTGAACAACTGGCGTCTTCTTCTCCTCTCGTCTCAGTTCGCGACCCCAGTCTTGCCCATAGACGGATGGCCTTTATAAAGGGACAATAAACTTGTCTCTGCGGACGGCGTTGCCATGCAACCCATTCGAGGCTCCTGCCTTCTATGTGTCCATATGTGCGCCTCCACCGCCATTCCAGGGACAACTCTCAGGGGGATTCGGCGCATCGGAACTAACAGCGCCGCCACAGGACAGTTGGCCCGAAATAGACCAACCGAATCGGTAGCGTGGACTGAAGCGGAAGCCATCCGTCGCTCTCAGATGGGTGACCCCGCCGCCTTCGAGCACCTTTACCAACTTCACAGTCGAAGGGTCTACGCTCTGTGCCTCCGAATGGTCGGCAATCCGGCCGATGCCGAAGATCTGATGCAGGAAGCTTTTCTTCAGCTCTTCCGCAAGATCGGAACTTTTCGGGGAGAATCTGCTTTCTCCACTTGGCTGCACCGCATGACCGTTAACGTCGTCCTCATGCGCCTGCGAAAAAAATCTCTTCCTACCGATTCCTTGGAAGAGACCTTAGAGCCAGATGCCGAAAGTAGTGGCCCCAAAAGAGACGTTGGTGCCCCAGACTTGCGTCTTTCGGGTGCTGTCGATCGAGTGAACCTCGAACGCTCTATCGATAAGCTCCCACCTGGATATCGTACTGTTTTCGTTCTCCACGATGTTCAGGGTTATGAGCACAACGAAATCGCCGGCATCATGGGATGCTCGGTGGGCAACTCCAAGTCTCAGTTGCACAAAGCTCGCACGCGCCTCCGCGAACTTCTTCAGGAAGAAATTCGTGAACAGGCTCGTCAGGAACGGCACGCGGCAAAATCGCAGACGGGTGGCATAGATTGAGCTACCATATGAGTAACTTCTGACTGCGGTGTTGCTGGCTTTCGTCGAGGGTTGTTGGTTTTGATTGGCGGAGAGGGCCGCTCAGCATCTCCCTCCGGAGTCTGAAGTATGCAGTGTAAGGAACTCGAAGCAGTCTTAGAGCAAGACGGTTTTAGTCCGCTTCCTGTGGACGCTCGTGAGCATTTGGCAGGCTGCACTGCCTGCCAGGATTTGCTCGCCGACCTTTCCACCATCGTTGCCACCGCAAAAGAAATCCCTGCTGAAGTTACGCCGCCGGATCGCCTTTGGATTTCTCTTCGCGCACAATTGCAGGCCGAAGGCGTAATTAAGGAACAGCCTCCGGTTCTCGTCGACGGTGAGCAACCATCCTGGTGGCAGAATCTCTCCGCGGCTTTCCGTCCGCGCATTTTGGCGCCGGCCGGCATCGGCATCGCGCTCGCCCTTGGTATCTATTTTCAAACGCACAAAACCGCCGCTCCTCCGGTTGAAACAAATGTTCCAGTCGCCAAGACCGCACCCGCTGCAGCCGAACCCGCGAAGGAACAGGCTCAGGTCCCTCCTCCTGCGGCCTCGCAAAATGTTGTCGCTCAACAATCCAAGCCCTCATCTCATTCCACCGCCGCTCCCGTCGAAGATGTGCCATTGCGCCCATCTCCTTCGGAACTCGCTTCCACCACTCTTTCCAACGTGGAGCACGATGTTCCCGATATGCAGTTGGCCGGCAATTCCGCCGTCGATACTTCGCTCCGCCAGAATCTTCGCACCCTTAACGAATTTATTGCCGAGTGTCAGCAGCGTTTGAAACAGAATCCTCAGGATGCACTGGCTCGCGAATATCTTTACAGCGCGTACCAGCAAAAAGCGGAGTTACTTTCCGCCATGATGGAGAGCGGAAGGAGCGAGCACTAATCATGTATCGCACTTTGATCGATCGCCGTGTCTTAGGCCTGTTAGGTCCGGGTCTGCTTTTCATCGCTTCCGCTCCGGCTCTCGCCAATTCGCCGGAACATCAGGAGCGCCACTTCACCGTCAAGAATCGCCCGGTCGTTGTGCTGCAGAATATCGTCGACGGGCGCATTGAAGTGAAGTCCTCCAAGGCTTCCGAAGTCGTGGTCTCCAGCACCGCCTCCTCCAATAAAGTTGCCGTCGACATCGAGCAGGTTGGCGATCGCATCGATATCAACGCCAGCGCTCTGGCCGCTTCCACGCAACCGCACGACGTCGAAGCCAATTTTCAGCTCACCGTTCCCGAAGAAACCGAATTGCAACTCAAAACGCAGACCGGCCTCATTTACGTCGAGCAGGTAAACGGCGATATGAAGCTGCAAAGCGTGGCCGGCGACGTTCATCTGAAAGAAGTTTCCGGCTACATCATCGTCAAGACGGCTGGCGGCTCGCTGATCTGCACCATGTGTGGTGGCAAACTCGAATTCACTTCCATCAGCGGCAACGCGCAGATCCTGCAGCCTTCGCTCACCAGCGTCAACATCATGACCACTACCGGCAATATCCTTTATGACGGCGATTTTCTCCGTACCGGCTTGTACACCATGAATAGCGGCCGCGGCCTCGTCGAGGTTCGCTTCTCCGGCAGCAACTCTTTCGACCTGAACGCCCAGACCAATACTGGCACCGTCGATAACCAGGCTGCCGCGTTCCTTCATCCCGATACGCACAAAGGCAATCGTCACAGTAATCAGAACCAGACATTCGCGCACAGCCTCTTCGGTACGGTCGGGCAAGGCCTCGCGAAAGTCGAACTCTCCTCCTACAGTGGTACAATTCGGATTCTGAAGCGTAATTAGTTCGCGCTTCCCCGAATCGTGGATCAACCTATCATCGCGCGCGGCGCGCAATCTCGTATCCCG
>DASXLU010000165.1:0-9266 GCA_036496065.1 Candidatus Acidiferrum sp. | reverse complement strand
CCGGACTCACCATGTCGCCGCGAACTGTAAGAAACGTCGTAATTACGTTTCGCTCGGCGTGGAAAACGGCACGGGCTTGGAACTATGTGGAGCATGACCCGTTTCATGGTGTTCGGCTTCCCAGAAGACAACGCCCGCAGTGCTTCTGCTTCACAATCGAAGAAGCACGACGCATGCTTGAAACTGCCAAGGAGCCATTCAAGACATTTTGTTGGCTTCTTGCGGAAACCGGGATGCGTGTCGGAGAACTTTGCGGCATGAAGATTGATGACCTCGACCTTGATGCGGGAATAATTCGCATAAGCCGCAGTGCATGGCGCGGGAAATTGGGTGAGCCGAAAACGGCGAGCTCCATCCGCAGCTTTGCACTCTCGCCGCATCTCGCAGAACATCTCAAGAGTTGGATTCCGAAGTGGTGGCGCCCCAGCGCGAACAGAATACTGTTCGCGGCTAGGACCGGTTCACCTTGGGACGCACAAGGCATTCGGAAGAGGAAGCTCAAGCCGCTTCTCCAGGAACTGGGCATCAAGGTTCCGCGGGGAGCGGGATTTCACGGCTTCCGGCACTTGAATGCCACGCTGATGGACCAACTCAATGCGCCGATGAAGACGAGGCAGCAACGGCTCGGTCACAGCGATTCCAAAATCACGCTGGACGTTTACACGCACGCCACAAGTGCAGACGACAAGCGGGTTGCGGAAGAGATGAGTGGAATTTTGAACCGTAACTTGAACCGAAACGGGGAAAACGAAAACGGCTCAGAGGGAGCATCCTCTAAGCCGTTTGTAATCAATTAAGAATGGTTGCGGGGGTCAGATTTGAACTGACGACCTTCGGGTTATGAGCCCGACGAGCTACCAGGCTGCTCCACCCCGCATTTCCACTATATCGGACGTGCATGGTTCCGTCAAATCTGCGTCGAAGCAAAAATTTTTCCAGGAGAAAGGGAATTACCAGGTGGTGTACGAGGCGCCGTTGCTTCCGACCTGATCGCAGCCCGAAAAAATATCGTCCATGCCCACCGTAGTCTGCTCGGGGCTCAAGACGGTGTCGCCAAAATGGGGATTCCAATCAATTTGCTGGCACACGGGATCGATGGGAATTTCGCGCAGGTAGTGCGCAGTCACCAAATCATCCAAGGATTGCGGCGCCTGCTGCTTGTCCATCGTGAAATTGTCGATCGCCTGCCGCATTGTCTGCAGATCCTGCTTCAGGACCGCTTCGCGCGCACGCCGGACCGATTCCCGATAGGAGCCCACGGCGATTCCCACAAGAATGATAATGATGGAGAGTACGATCATCAGCTCGATCAAGGTAAACCCGCGCTGACCACGAACGCGCAGCAGGGATCGGCGGCGACCGAACAGACCAACCTCATTCTTCAGCAAAGTTTCCATTTACCAGTCCGTGTACTTCGTGCCGTCTAATGCAGTACCCGTCGATTTAGAATACACGTCGAAAATATTCTTCCCGCCCCAGCTTTGCGAGTCCGGGTCGTCTTGAACGGAACGCATACCCCAGTCGGGCTGCCCAGTCATGGGATCCACGGGAATGCGCCGCAAAAAGCGCATATTTTTCCCGGTAGCGCCGGCCCCGCCCAGGGCGACGCCCTTCACCAAAGTCTCAAGGTCGGGAGGATATCCCTCGCTGCCGACTTCCACGCGGATCAAATTCCGGTCGGCCAAATCTTTGTAACGATCGATGGCATTGCGCATTTCCCGCAAATCCCGGTGCAGTTCGGCTTCACGCTGGCGCACGATGGAATAACGAGCCACCGGCAAGGCCGCGGACGCAAGTATGAGCAAAATGGTGCAAGCGATAATCAGCTCAAGGAGCGTCATGCCCGCTTGAGCAGTGAGTCGGCGCTTTATGATGAGCGGTTTCATGGTGAAAGGTAACCCGTTCAGATAAAATCTACTGCACCTTCAATGTCGCTTCACCCGTCACAAAGGGAATTGCCTTTTGCTGAGAGTCCTTGGCGTTCACTTGAACGATGGAAAGATTCGTGGTGCCGGGAGCCACTCCCTTTACCACCACCCCGAGCAGCGTGCCATTGCCGTTGACTCCCGGCGTGTTCGGTTGGCGAGTAGCGGAAATGATGGCTTGTCCGTGTTCTTTGTCCACACGTTGTACAAGGGCAATTTCTTGCGTGCCGCCCGAGAGGAAGCCTCCGTGGCGCACCTCTTCTACGCTTACTACGGCGGGGTTGTACTGCAGCAGCATCGGCACGGAATACAAGTCCGTCACGTTCTCCACCACAATCCCAACAGTAGCGGTTTGCCCCGGACTTAAATTCAGCGTCGAAGGCTCAAAGCGCATTCGTGGCCCGGTCACTTGCGCGCCAATCGGCGGCGTTGCAGCGGACGGCGCAACGGATGCACCGGGGCCTGCAAGGGGGGCTGTGGGCGGCGGCTGTGCCCCAGGCGCAGGCGTTACATCAGGCGAGGGAACTGGACTCACAGCGCCAGCCGGAGCGACGGGTGGCTGCGCTTGCGGATTCGGATTAGCCGAAGGCGCGCGCACATCCATCTCGCGCTTCACACCGGGGAAAGTTTCCGTGCCCGAGTAGATGGCTCGCATATTTTCGCGCGAATAATCCGGCATACGCACGATGCGCGGGATCAACACGATCAGATTCTCGTTCTCCTGGTGGTCGGTGCTGTTGTCCGAAAACAGGTAGCGCATGATCGGCACGCTGGCAAATCCCGGCCAGCCATTGATCGTTTTCGAGTCGGTGCGTTCAAACAATCCGCCAAGGATGCTGACTTCGCCTTCCTTCAGGCGAACTTCATGCTCGATCTTGCGTTGGCTGATAATGGGCTGGCTGATGCCACCAATCGTCGACGTGCCTGTCACCGAAGACACTTCCACTTGCACCTTCAAACTGACTTCTCGGTTCGCATGCACGTGCGGCGTGATGTCCACGTTCACGCCAACGTCGATGTATTGGAATTGTGTATTCACCAACGGATTGACGAAGCCCGCACCCGCCGTCGATCCCACGCCGACGCCAGCCTGAAAGCTTCCAGTTGCCACGGGAACGCGATCGCCAACGCGGAGCCGAGCCTGCTGGCCATCAAGTGCTCGAATCTCAGGATTATCAATGATCTTTGTCGCGGTGTCTGTAAGAACGAAGTTCGCGGTCAGGCCAGGCAGCGTCACAACGTAGTCACTACTGTTCAGGTGAGCCAGATCGTGCAGCGTGATCGTATTCGTTGGAGTCGTCGTGGTTGAACTCGTCGTCGAGGAGCAACTATTGGTTGAAGAACAATTGTTGGGATTGATCTGTATCGATGCGCTTTGTCCGGGCAAGATGCCGAGGTCGCGCAAACGGTCGGTCCGCGCCTGCAATACTTCCAACTGAATGACGACTTCGGGTTTCGCTTTATCGATATCGCGGATAATTTTTTCAGCCAGCGCGATTTTGTCGGGCGTATCGCGAATCACGATGGCATTCTGTGCATTCACCTGCGTGATGCGCTTCAAGTCCAGCAATTGCCGCAAGCCGGTGGTAACTTCCGTCAAGTCCTGCGCAATCGCAATGTTATTCAAATAGAATGTGCGAACCACCTGCTCTTCGTAGTCGCGCCGTTTTTGCGTCTGATCCGGTATCACCATGATGATGTTTTCTGTGACCGGCTTCCAGAAAGCCTTGCTTTCCAATCCCACGATATCCAGCGCTTGTTCCAACGTGACGTTATTCAATTCCGTGCTGATGCGGCGGGCTTGCAAGTCGGGGTCATAAATTACCGTCAGGCCAGCCAACTTACCGATCGTGTCGAAGATGACCTTGGCGTCATTGGACATCTTTAGATTAATAGGCGCGCGGGATAGCGGCTTCAACTCCGGCGGACGCGACGCCAGTGCCGGTTCGCCGTTTTCCATGATTGGCTGCTCGTCTTGCGCCTGCGCTGCTCGCCCGTGTTCCGCAATCATGTCGACGGTGCGCTTCAGTTCCTGATCAGCAGCCGGGTTCGAAGGATCGAGCACTTGCGCGCGCTGAAATTCCGACACCGCGCCTTGTAAATCGCCTTTATCGCGCAGTTTTAAGCCGAGGCGAATGTGTTTTTGGCCGGCTTCGAAGCGGGCTTGATCCAGCTTAATTTTAAAATTGATGTTGTGAGGCTGGGCCTTCAGCGCCTCAAGGTAGTAGTCGACCGCCGCATCGTAATCTTGTATATCCAGGGCCCTTTGCCCATCGGCGGATTGCTGTTTGCCCTTCGGGCAGCCCGCTGCGAACACCCCTATGGCAATCCAGACAAGCAATCGACTACAACGGCGCATGAACTCTCCGAAAATCCGTCTAGCGGAAGATCTACCCGGGGCTATCTCTGGGAGTCTAGCATCGGGTTCGTTGGCCCGGCAAGCAAACCCAGCCATTTTCCTTCTCTTTACGCACTGTCCCATTAGCCAGTCCCTCCCTTGTACCGACGGTCTAATGGCGGGATATCCCGCAAATTTAGATCGCGCAATCTACGCACGTAGCGACTCTGGCCAGGGTTGAAAGTCCCCCGATTCTGCGCCCGCATGGTTTTAGGCGCAGCATCAGGTATTATGAAAGATTGTGGCCATGCCAAATAAGAAATCCGAGAAGAGCCGGGACTCCAAAGGACCCCGCGAGCAAATCGTGGCGCAGAATCGCGCCGCTTCCTACAATTACCACATACTTGAGAAGCTTGAAGCGGGCCTGGTGTTGCACGGCACCGAAGTAAAAGCTCTGCGCCAGGGCAAAGCCAACATTCGCGATGCTTTCGTTGACTTCAAACCCAGCGGCCCTTTTCTCGTAAACGCGCATATCGCCCAGTATCTTCCGGGCGGCCCCTGGAACCACGAGCCCCTTGGCGATCGCAAGCTGCTGCTGCACAAGCGCGAGATTCACAAGTTGTCGGGACGTACCGAATCCAAAGGTTTGACCGTTATCCCGCTGCGGATTTATTTCCGCGATGGCATCGCCAAAGTCGAAATCGCACTGGCACAGGGCAAAAAGACCTGGGATCGCCGCCAGGACGAACGCACCAAGGAAGCCCGCAGGGAAGCGGATCAAGCTATGTATCGCAATCGGAGGCGATAATCTCATCATGAAACTCACTCTGGAAACCAATCCGTTCGCAGCTCTCGAAACCGATGCTTTAGTCACCTATGTCTTCGAGGAAGCCGATCCCGTTCAGGGACGCCTCGCCGACCTCGACAAACTTGCCGGCGGGCTACTCGGCAAACTGGCCAAGAGCGGCGAAGTCGCCGGCAAAATGCTCGAAATTACTTTGTTGCACGCTCCGGCTGGGATCAAGGCGCAGCGTCTGCTCCTTGTCGGAGCAGGGAAGCGCGAGCAATTCAACCCAGCGACCTTGCGAAAGGTTGCGGGCGTTGCGCTTCGAAATCTAAAGTCGCGAAATATTCACAAACTGGTGTTTCTCCTCCATGAAGGCGATGTAAATGAACAAAGTGCGCAGGCTGTCGCGGAAGGAGTCGTGACCGCTGATTTCGAAACCGATAAATACAAGACAGATAAGAAAAAAGACAAATTTATCGATGAAGTAGTCATCGCCGGTTACGACGATAGCCAAAACGCGGGCGGCGAAAAAGGACTCACCCGTGGGCGCATCATTGGCGACGCGCAGAATTTTGCGCGCGACCTGGTCAACGAGCCATCCAATAAGCTCACGCCTGCCATTCTTGCGGACAAAGCGCAGGCTATGGCGAAGGAGGCGGGTCTCGCGGTCGATATTCTGGACGAAAAGAAAATCGCCGAGCTCAAAATGGGCGCTTTACTCAGCGTGGCGCAAGGCAGCGTTGAGCCTCCACGCGTGATCGTCATTACGTACACGCCAACGAATCCCAAGCCAGGCGGTGCGGTCATTGGCCTCGTCGGCAAGGCGGTCACCTTCGATACCGGCGGCATTTCTATTAAGCCCGCGGACGGCATGGAAAAAATGAAGTACGACATGGCCGGGGGAGCCACAATGATCGGCATCATGCGCGCCTTGGCCGTCCTGAAACCCAACGTCAAGGTTATTTGCGTGGTGCCATCCACCGAGAATATGCCTGGCGGAAAGGCGCAGAAGCCCGGTGATATTCAGACTGCCATGTCTGGCAAGACCATCGAAGTCTTGAACACCGACGCGGAAGGCCGGCTGATTCTGGCGGACGCCATTCACTACGCGAAGCAACTGGGCGTAACGCACATCGTTGATTCCGCCACCCTTACAGGAGCCATTGTCGTGGCTCTGGCCAACGTAAATGTCGGCGTGTTCGGCAATGATCAGCCTTGGACCGACAAGTTGCTTGCAAGCGCGAAAGCGACCGGCGAAAAAATGTGGCAGATGCCGATGGACGAGGAATATCGCGAATTCATCAAGGGTAGCTTCGCCGACATCCAGAATATCGGCAGCGGCAAAGGCGGCGGCGCCATCACCGGAGCCATGTTCATCCGCGAGTTCGCCGGAGACACGCCATGGATTCACCTCGACATCGCCGGCACCGCCTGGAACGACGACGCCAAGCCCTGGCTAGCCAAAGGCCCCACCGGCGTAAGCCTCCGCACCCTGGTCCACCTAGTCACCTCATTCTAGTTTTCGTGTAGGGGCGCAGCACTGCTGCGCCCCAATCGGCGAGATCTCTAAATGAAAGACGAAGATTCATCCTCCCCCGACCTCCACCCAGGCCATCACACCATCCGCCTGAAAGGCTTCGACTATACCCAACTCGGTTTCTACTTTGTCACCATATGTACCCACCAACAAAAGTGTGTATTTGGAAAGGTCGAACGATCGGTCGTGACGTTAAATCGCTTAGGCGAACTCGTCCAAAACTGCTGGCACCAAATCCCCATCCACTTCACCCACACGAAAACCCACGAATTCGTTGTAATGCCAAATCACATTCACGGGATTGTTGAAATTTGTTGCCAACTGGGGCGCAGCAGTGCTGCGCCCCTACAAACCAAGGATCGCCCGCTCGTCGCTCCCGGTTCGCTAGGGGCAATCATCCGTTCCTTCAAATCCGCCGCCGCATGGAGAGCTCACATAGAACATAGCTTCGACGGCAACCTCTGGCAGCGTAATTACTACGAAAAGGCTCTTCTCACTGCCAAACAACTAGCCGACGCCCAAGCCTACATCCTGCAAAATCCCAAGCGATGGGCGCAACGCGAAATGTCCGTGTAGGGGCGCAGCACTGCTGCGCCCCAATCGGCGAGATTTAAAAATTCACTCCGAACCGTTTTTTGGTGTGCTCTGATCCCGTCTTTGCCGTGCCTTGATCATATCGTTTGCCTTTTAACCCGGTCTCGGTCGCCGGCTGGCTCACATCTTCTCCGGCGCCTGAATCCCAAGCAATCCCAAGGCTCGCACCAATTCCCGCTCGATCACTTCCGTCAACCCAAGCAAGAACACCCGTCGCTGCTCGTCCGCTTCCGACAAAATATGATGCTTGTGGTAAAAATTGTTGAAAGCCTGCGCCAACTGAAACGCGTATTTCGACACAAACGCCGGCTCTTGCGCCACGATGCTGGCATCCACGGAATAATCCATCGATCCCGCTTGCAGCAACACATCCCAAAGTCCGTTGCCTTCCGGTCCATCCAAGAATTTCTTCACGGACTCATTGTCAACTTCCGCGCGCGTCGCCACTGTCTCTGCGCCCTTACGCCGGATTCCGCGTATGCGCACAATCGCGTACTGGCAATACGGCCCGGTTTCGCCTTCCGCACTCAACGCATCCTCGAAATCAAACGCGATGATCGTGTTTCGCGTGTACTTCAGCAGGAAAAATCGCAAGGCTCCCACCGCAAGTTCGCTCGCCGTCCGTTTCAATTCGTCGCCAGCCATATCCGGATGCTTCTGCAAGACGCGCGCCTCCGCGGCCTTCAGCATCCGGTCGATCAAATCATCGGCTTTCACGCCGAGGCCCTTGCGCCCGCTAACCTCTACGTGTGATTTCTTCGACTCATCCACCGGAACGTCGTACCCCATCTCTGCGGCGCAACGCGGTGTCAGCGCGACAATCTCGTAATCAAAATGAATGGAGTTTTCCGCTTCCTTAGGGTGTCCGAGCGCCCGCAAACCTTCGGCAACCACATCCTGCAGATACGCCTGCCGCGAGTCGATTACGTTGTACACGGCCGAAGCGCCTCCGAAATGCGGTGCTCCCGGATCACTCGCCTCCGTCGTAGTAGCCCACACCGTTTTCTCGTCGGGAGGATTCGGCCACTTGCGGTAATGAAAGTCCTTGCCCAGCAGTCCAAATTTCCAAAGCTGGTACGCGATGTCTTTGCCGACGTACGTCACGGTGCCATTCGAACGCACAATAATCTTGGCTTGGTCCTCTTCGGCGTCCTGCGCCGTCTCGCCCTCCGGCGTGCCGCCATGGTTCCATGGCATCACCCAGCATCCAGCCATTTTGCCCGCAGAAACATATTGAACAGCTCCGCTGCTCTTCAACTGTTCGAACGCGGCGTCCCAGAAATGCAGGTGCAGAATCTCGCTCTCTCGCGCCAGCAATTCGTAGAAAATATCCAGCCGTGCCATGGTCCGCAGGTGAAATCCCACCACCGAGTCTGCGATCACCGTAGCCATCTGTGCCGTTTCGTTGGATCCACCTTCTTCGATGGCCTTCAGTGTCTCTCCACGCAATTTTTGCGCGCGCGGCTTATCTTCCTCGAAGAATTGCGTAGCCTTGGCGTACAAATCCCAGCACAAATAATCGAAGCGTGGCTCCGCCGCCAGTGCCTTCAACTCGGCCAGCGACTTCTTTTCCATTTGCTGAAACGCGATCACTACATCCGCAACCTGCACGCCCGTGTTGTCGATGTAGTTCTGCACCGCAACGTCGTGTCCCGTATGCCGCAGCAGCCGCACCATCGTGTCGCCTAGCACCGCATTCCGCAGATGTCCGATGTGCGCTGCCTTGTTGGGGTTGATGCTGGTATGTTCGACGATGACTTTCTTGTTCTCACCGATGCCCTTGGCCTCACCAGCTTCCGTTTTCGAAACCATGTTCTTCCAGAACGAGGCCCGGTCGAAGTACGCGTTCAGGTAGCCGCCGCCAGCCACTTCCACGCGCGCGATGCCCTCGACCTTCGGGAGGGAATTGGCAATTTCTTGCGCGATTTGCCTTGGCGCCTTCTTCAGCCGCTTGGCCAGCTCAAAGCAAACCGGCGAAGCTGCCTCGCCCATTTCCAGCTTGGGCGGCTTTTCGAGCGCAATCGTAAGCTCTACACCATATTTCTCGCGGATATGCGCCGCCAATCCTTGACGCAAACGATCGAT
>DASXLU010000164.1:0-6307 GCA_036496065.1 Candidatus Acidiferrum sp. | reverse complement strand
TCTCCTGGTTTGGCGCAGAGGAAAAACTGTCGTTTTGGTTGCTGCTCTCATGGACATACCCCTTATTTGATTACGCCGCCCGATTGGATGGACCGACTCGCTTTAGGGCGGGAATTCGGCGCAAGGCAGCTCTCCCGTGGTGCATGCGCCTTTTTACCGCCCCGGTCGAAATGTCTAGAATCTGGGCGGTTTCTCTGATCGAGTGTTCTCGCAATTGACGAAGCTCCATAACCTTTCGCACGTGTGGCCGCAGCTCTGAAACGGCTGCGTTCACAATTCTTTTCTGTTCATCACGGAGATATATTTCTTCCGGATCGGGAGCAGCATCTGGGACTTCGCGTTGTCCTGCAACTGCGAACGACGGATTTGTTTCGTCGATGTCAAATTCTCGAATTCCGTGCCTCTTGCGAAGTCTCGCCAGGGCAGCGTTAATGGCGATGCGTGTCAACCAGGTCGAGAATCGCGATCTTCCATCAAAATCCTTAAGATGGACGAACGCATTCAGAAAACAGTCTTGCACTGCGTCTTCTGCGTCCCCGCGATTTCTGGTAATCCGATGGGCGACATACGCAAGCTTCTTGACATGGCGTTCGCAAAGTTCTCTAAAGAGGTCTTTTTGCCCATTCCTGGCGACGGCGATCAACTGGTCCTCACTGCACGTTCGTTGATCACCAAGTTCTCCGATCCTGCTATCTGGCGAAATTGATATGCGCATCTTTAGGACCTCCTTCCGAGGGTAACGTGCCGCAATGCCAAGCGTTCGCCTTCTCAATCCTTTTCCCATTCCATCCATTCGCGTATGTGCGGCGGGCAATTCTCAAGCTTCATCCCATCGGCCTCGCAACCACTTAGAAACCTAACTGCGGCGCGATCCGCCAACCTTATCTCCCGCAAGTCCAGAATCGTGTTTCGATAGTCCATAGCGAAGAGTTCTCGATTGTTACGATCCAACACAATTGCCATATCGCAGCCACCATCGTGATGAGGTGCAACACGCGGGCCATCTGCAAGGCTTGAAAACAATAAGGTTAGAAAATCGTTTGATGACGAGACTTCAGGAAGTGACGAATTTTCGGGATTGTCAGGCAGAGTCTACTGCTCACCACTGAACTTGTGTTTCGTGATGTTCAGCAGCTTGATCTTCGAGTCCAGGGTCGAACGAGGGATACCAAGCTTCGCTGCGGCGCCATTTGGGCCAGCGACTTTACCTTTGCTTTCAGCCAGGGCCGCTTCAATCATTTCTCTTTCCTGATTCTGGAGAGCGTCTGTTAGAGGTCCTGGCAACAATTGTGTGAATGGCTGCTCTATTGCGAGCCAAGCCTTTTCGATCCAGAAAGTGTCCCCGCTAGACAAAATCACCGATCTCTCCACAATATTCTGCAACTCACGGATATTCCCAGGCCAAGGGTATGACCGACAAAGTTCCAGGGTGCTCTTGTCGATCTTGCGAATCCGCTTCCCGGTTTTCTCTGCATACCGTTTAACGAAGTACTCGACCAACATGGGAATGTCCTCCTTCCGTTTGCGCAGAGGAGGCACCTCAATCGGAAAGACGTTGAGCCGATAAAATAGATCGGCCCGAAACGTCCCCGCGGCAATGGCGGCTGTCAAGTCGCGGTTGGTTGCGGCTATGACGCGAACGTCGGTAGGAAAAAGTCGGTTACCGCCAACTCGTTCGAACTGGCGCTCCTGGAGCACGCGCAGCAAGGCGATTTGAGTCTCGCCGGGGAGCTCGCCGACCTCGTCTAAGAAAATGGTGCCGGAATGTGCCAGTTCAAAGCGCCCTTGACGGCGCTGCAGAGCGCCGGTGAACGCGCCTTTCTCGTGTCCGAACAGCTCCGACGCGATCAAGGAGGACGGAATCGACGCACAGTTTACGCCGATGAACGGCTGGCCGGCACGCTGCGAATGCTTGTGTATGGCACGAGCAATCAACTCTTTTCCGGTACCAGTTTCACCGGTGATCAGCACCGTGGAATCGGTGGGGGCGACCTTCACAATGCTGGACAGCACGGTTTGCAGGGCTGGTGAGGAGCCCACAATTTCTTCAAACATGAAGGCCTGATCGATTTGCTCCCGCAGCGCAAGGTTTTCGTCACGCATCCTCTCTTCGGCCTGCTTGCGATCGTGGATGTCGAATCCAGTCGCATACCAGCGGATAATGTGCCCCTGGTCGTCGCGCAGGGGATTGTAACGCACAAGAAACCAGCGATAGTTGCCGTCTTTTCCAAGCGCTCGTTGCTCATTTTCAAAAGGGAAACCGCGCGCAAGCGCCTCGCGACGGCCCTCCCGGAGCCTTTCCACATCCTCGGGGTGGATGATCCGTGCCGGATGGTCTTCCCTCTGCAGCTCCTCCAAGGTGAGACCGCTGTAATCGAGCACTGTCTTATTGGCATAAAGGGGAGTCCCGTCCGGGCCCAACACGAAAACATAATTGGCGATGGCGTCAGTCATCCGCCGAAGCTCTGTTTCCTCCGCTTTTATTTGCTCAAACGCAGTCTGCAGAGCTGCTCTCGCTTGGTGCTGCTCGGTCACATCCATGACCGTGCCGACAATCTCAGTGATTTCACCGGACTCATCCCGCAAAGGACGAGCGACCGAATGGAGGTGCTTTATCGTGCCGTCCGGGAGAACGATTCGAAAATCATTCTGAGAATCCGCCCACTCTTTTTCGGAGGCCTCAGTTTTCGCTCTCCGCTCGATTTGCGGTCGATCCTCAGGGTGAACCCTCTCGAGGAACTGCGGCCAAGTGGGACCTGTTTCTTGGCACGGATAGTCATAAATGCGGAAAATCTCTTGCGACCAGAAGAGAGAGCCAGTATGCAAATTCCAGGCCCAACTGCCGGTGTGACTCAATCGCTCCGCTTCAGCTAAGTAATGCTCGCTCCGCCGCAGGGCCTCCTCCGCCTGCTTGCGCTCGGTGATATTTGTAATGGTCCCGCCAAATTCTACGAGCTCGCCCGACTCGTTCAAGATGGGATGGCCTATAGCATGGAGATGCTTGATGGCTCCATCGGGAAGAACAATGCGGTAGTCCGCATCAAAGTCTTTTTTCTGGATTACGGATCTATCAAAGAGCTCCTGAATGCGCTTCTGGTCCTCGGGATGAGTTCTGCTAAGCCAAAACTCAAGGGTCGACGTATCCTCGTCAGGCTTGACGCCGAATATTCGAAACACTTGCGGTGAGCCTGTAACTGTCCCCGATGAAATATGAAGTTTCAAGCTACCTGTTCGGCTCATCCTCTGCGCTTCAAGCAAATCTGCTTCACTGCGTTGCAGCTTCTCCTCCGCGCGTTTGCGTTCGGTCACATCCACATCGGTACCAACGTATTCGATAATATTTCCGGTTTCATCGAGAACCGGGTGTCCGATCCCGTGGATGTGTTTTACCGTGCCATCAGGAAGCACGATCCTGTAATCTTGCGCAAAATCAGTTTTCTCACGAAATGCCTTCTCGACGTTTTCTGTAAATTTGTCGCGATCTTCGGGATGCATCAGTCGAAAGAATTCTTCCGAATTCGGGAGGTTGCTTCTTTGAGGATCTAATCCAAAAATTCGTCGCATTTCCTCCGACCAGTAAATCGCCCTCTGAGTGTTAGGGTCGTAGGCCCAACTGCCCATTTCGGTCAGTCTCTGGCCCTCCGCCAGATACGCTTCACTTCGCCGAAGAGCTTCTTCGGCATGCTTGCGCTCGGTGATGTCCTCGCTCAACGTCATTATGAATCGCGGTACCCTCTCAGTGCCCGGAACGAGAGAAACGTTGTTTCTTACCCAAACCAAACTGCCGTCCTTGCGTCGATACTTTTTCTCGATCTGAAACTGTGTTCGTTTTCCCTGCAACACCTCAGTGATGAGCGCCCAGTTGGCTTCGCGGTAGTCCTCATGCGTTACGTCCAGAAAAGAAAGTGCACGCAGTTCCTCCTCGGTGTAACCAACCATTGTCTGGTAGACATGATTGGTGGCCAGAAAGCGGCCGTCTAGGTCAGTCAGAGCAACGCCTATGGCCGAATTCTCAAAAACCGATCTCCACCGCTCCTCGCTTTTCCGTACGGCTTCTTCGGCCCGCTTTCTTGGTGTAACGTCGCTCACCGCCCCCACAAACTCGAGGGCTCCTGATTTATCCCTCGAGGCATAAGCCACGGCGTGGACGTATTTGATCGAACCGTCGGGCATCAGCAAACGATATTCATGCTCAAAACCCTTCCCGTCCTGCGAGGCGCGCTCGACGGTCTGTCTCAACCGGGCCGCGTCTTCCGGATAAACCCGTTGGAGAACAAGCTCCACGGTCGGTTTCGTCGTTCGGTCGTATTGGAAGATTTGAAAGGTTTCCTCTGACCAGAACAGTTCTCCGCTCGGAACACTCCAGCCGAAAGTACCTGTGTGACTGAGTCTCTGAGCTTCCGCCAAGTAGCCTTCGCTCCTTCGCAATTCGGAAGTTCGCTCCGCCACCTTAATTTCGAGTTCGTTGCGAGCTTGACCGAGTTCTGCGACCTTCGCGTCGAGTTCGGTGCGCAGGCGCGCATTTTGGAATGCGGTCGCGGCGTGGTTCGCAGCCACGGATAGCAGCAAATCGTCAATCTCGTTTGGAAAGTCGGTCCGAGTACACGCCACAGCTACCAAACCATTCTCGCTATTTACGCCGATGGGAATAATCACAGCACTAAATGGCTCGGAGCCGTCGAACCCAGCAAAAGTCTCCTTACACGAAAACTGCCCCGCATTGTTCAGGAGAGTTCGCAGCCATTCGGGCAATGTTTCCCACGCCTGGCCCCGCGTCACTTCGATGGCGGCGCCTACTTGGGGATCGCGCATACGCACAAACGCGAAATCCAGCCCCAAAGATCCGACCAGCACCTCCGCAAGGCCGGCGGCAATGACGGGTGGCTCTCTGCTCGCCCACGCCGCCGGGATTGTCGAAAGTGCGGCCAACTCTCGGAGCGCTATTCGCTGCGAGAGAATCTCATCATGCCGTTCTATAGGCATTTAGTTGGTCATGCCCGCGCTTTTGCGAAGCGAGCGTCGCTCCTTAATTTCCACGAGGAGCTGGTCTGGAGGAACGAAAAACGGGTTCTCGTGCAGTAATCCACCGACAATTACGACCGGATGCGTCCGCATGGCGTCGATCACCACGCTCGCGCTAAATTTCGAGAGATCATACGCGCAGATCACTATATTGTCGTACTTGGGAGTGACGTAGTTGACCCGCGTCTCGAACTCAATCAAGTCTTCGACGCCTGGCAAGTCGACAAGCGCCCATTCCATATGCGCAAGGAATCTTGTCTGTGCGTATCCTGCTTTTGGCCCGGACTGGAGTACTTGTTCGAATGACGCCAGCCACGTGTCCTGGTCAAAGCGCTCTCCGTGGAGCGGACCATCTTGCCAGGGGCGCACCTCGAATTGCCCCCTGTCCATCGCGGCTTGAACGTCGACACCTGCTTCGGCGATCCGCTTCAGATGTTCTTCCCGCAGGTCGGGGTTAACGAGATGGAAGACTTTATCCCCTTTGTCGAAACCATCTTTGATGAACGAGCGAAGAACTCTGTGCTGCTCATCGGTGCTGTTGAAGAAAGCACAGATATGATGCTGCCGGGCGAGATTGTCTCCGGCAAACGGCGCGGACTGACCCGTGGTTCCCATATGTCACCTCACATGCACAATAGATGACAAATTAGATGTGCAAATCCTTGAATTGGACCAAGATTTGACGATCGCGTCGAAGTCGACCCAGCCGAGGACTTGACCATCTACTTGCCAACCTTTCCAGGATTATAGGCCCACGTCTTTGCGCAATTAGCATCCACGGAGACATGTAGACGGGGATATTTCTTTCTGCACCTTGCCGGAACTAACGATGTGGCGACGGCACGGGAAGCCGGCGGTAGCGGCCGCCAAAATCTCGAAACGAGTAGCATTCCACACGTTTCGTCACACCTACACGACGCTACTTGCGCAAAATAACGAGGACGTGAAGGTCGTCCAAGCACTTCTTCGTCACGCCAACAGTCGAATCACTCTCGACTTGTACGCGCAAGCAGGAATGGCGGAGAAGCGAGAAGCGCAGCGAAAAGTAGTGGCGATGGTATTGAAGCAGGGGACAGCAATAGCCTAACTACTGGACCATATTGGACCAGAGCGGAAATTGTCGGTTCTCTGCAACTGATTGAAGAGAATGGCGGGGACGACGAGACTCGAACTCGCGACCTCTGCCGTGACAGGGCAGCGTTCTAACCAACTGAACTACGTCCCCGCTGAGGGATGAAACGCACGGATGGTGGGCAGTGCAGGGCTCGAACCTGCGACCTCCTGC
>DASXLU010000163.1:0-2529 GCA_036496065.1 Candidatus Acidiferrum sp. | reverse complement strand
CTGCCCAACGCCATCGTCGCCATGGGCACCAACAACGAATCGACGCTGCTGGTAGTCAGCCGCGAAAAGACCAAGAACTCGCTCGATAGCGCGGCGACCGCCGTCGAAAAGCGCCTGCATGATGTGTATGAGAATTACCGGCTGATTTCGAATCGCAAAACGATGGTGGGCGGACTCCCAGCGCTCGAGTATCGCTACCGCGGCATGGCCGATGATCACGACTGGTCCGGCACGCTCGTGGTGGTATCACGTGGCCCGGAAATCTTCACAGTTCTGGGAATGACCTACGCCGACACGGACCTGATCCAAATCCAGGAAAACGTGATTGCGCGCGCTATCGCCAGCCTCGATTTTGGTGGCGCAACCAGGCAGTAGCTTCCCTTAAAATTTTCGTAGTGCTTTAGCCTGCTGCGACAGAGTTTTCTTGTAGCTTGCGGCTTTCGCGAATCATGCCAATCAGCGATTGCACGGCGCGCGGCAAGCTGCGATCGCGGCGATAGACCAGCGCCAGCTCGCGCCACAAATCCACGCCTTCCACGTTGAGCAGCTTTACTTCGCCAGTTTTCACCTGATCGCGCGCGAAGCTTTCGCTGATGATCGAGATGCCCACGTCGGCGGCCACAAACGTTTTGATCATCCCAATACTGGGCAATTCCATGGCAACGCGCAAACGCGAGCGGTGCGGCCGGAATAATTTGTCGAGCACTTGCCGCGTGTAGCCGGTCTTCGGAAAAATCAGCGGCGCCGATGCAATTTCATCCAGGGTCACGTGCGAACGCTGCGCCAAGGCATTCTTCGTGCTGACCATGAAGCGCAAACGATCGCGGTTGATCACATGCATCTTCAAATTGGGCGACTTCAGCGGCAGCGTAACGATTCCCAGGTCCAGCGAGCCGTCTTCTAAACGCTGCAGAATCTTGTGGCTGAAATTGCGATAAATGCTGATGTGTACCAGTGGATAGCGCTTCTGAAACTCCGCCAAAATTTCGGGCAGCAGGTACAGACACGTGGCTTCGTTGGCTCCAAACGCCACCGGACCTTGCACCACATTCCCGCGATCGGCCACCACTTGCATCGATTCGTCGCGAAGACGCAGCAGCCTCTCGGCAAATTCGAATAACACTTCCCCGGCAGGCGTCAATTCCACAGATTTTGCGGAGCGATCGAGTAGCTTGGCGTGATAGGCCTGCTCCAATTGCCGGATTTGTGCGCTCACCGCAGACTGCGAGCGAAATACTTTCTGTCCGGCTTTGGAGAAACTCTTGAGTTTGGCAACTTGCACAAACGTAGTTAGTTGGTCGAAATCCATAGCCTCCACTCTTTCGTAGCACGAGTATATCGGATTTCATGTGAGAAAACGGTGAAGATGCCTTCGGGCTCAGGCATAACGCGGCGCGGCGCCTGTGGACACCGCTACAAAACTCCCGGCTGGCGCCGGAATCGATTCGCTGGCGATCGGAGCAATCGAACGCCAGGCCAAATCTAAAGTTCCTTGGAAATGAATGGGCTGGACACGAACAAAGGGCAAAGAAGAATGGTGCGCGAGCATGCGCGACGCGCGATAGCTGCCGGTATGAGATACATGAGCCGCGAGCAGCGTGCGCAGATTCTGCTCCTCTTGATCTTCGAGCTCGTGCGGCCGCACGAATTCCAGATTCAGCACGTTTTCCGCTTCACTGCGCAAAATATAAGCCAACCCGCCGGTCATCCCGGAGCCGAAATTCAGCCCAACGGGCCCGAGGACCGCCACGATGCCGCCGGTCATATATTCGCAGCCATGCTGCCCAACTCCCTCGACGACAGCGGTCGCGCCACTATTGCGCACCGCGAAGCGTTCGCCGGCTTGCCCCGAAATGTACAGCTCGCCGGAAGTCGCGCCGTAAAGCACGGTGTTGCCCGCAAGGACGTCGCCTCGTTTGGACGCGCTGTTCCCTGCGCGCACGATGAGCGTGCCGCCGGATAAGCCTTTGCCGACGTAGTCGTTGGCCTCGCCGTGCAGCTTTAGCGTGACGCCCCGGTCCAGAAATGCACCAAAACTCTGCCCCGCAGTGCCGCGAAATTCGCGCGCGATCGAGCCGTCACTATTCTCGCCGTTGCCGTTCTCACCGCCGTGGATGTGCCCGCGCATGCGCTGTCCGCTCAGATGCGTGCCGATGCTGCGATGGAAATTGTGTATGGTCGCAGGCCAAGCTCCCTGCGAGCCGCCGAGGTCAAGCAGCAACTCCGTTTCCGGCACGCCCGCATCCAACACGCTGGTTTGCTGCGGCATGACGTGGCGCGGATTCGAAACCGGAATCACCAGTAGCGCATCAAGGCCGGATTTTGTTTCCAGGCGATCGTACCAGCCCCGCAATTCAGTCAGCGACCGAACGCCGAGTTCCGCCATGCGCTTACGAATTTCTTCTCCCAGCGCGCGGAAATACGCGACGACCATCTCGGGCTTGCCGCTGAAGCGCGTGCGCAGCGTTTCATCTTGCGTAGCAATTCCCACTGGGCAGGTATTCAGGTGACACTGCCGCGCCATCACGC
>DASXLU010000162.1:0-7106 GCA_036496065.1 Candidatus Acidiferrum sp. | reverse complement strand
CGCCTGGCCCGCAGTGTGATGAATCAAATCCACAAACTGTCCGAGCGAATTGAAATTTCCAGCGTAGATTTCTCCAATGGCGTAGCCAACGCAATTCCGCGGATCGTCGCTGCCGTGCGTGTCGCAGGTGTTCGAGGATTCGGTCATCCAGACGCGCAGGAATCGCGCCGCGAGCGGCCGGTCCGCCAACCGCTGCACATCGGCCGCGCCCGAGCCTGCTGCGACTTCGCCCGCCGGAAATTTCACCCAGCTTCCGCTCGCCTGCTTGGTGATTGCATCTTCTTTTCCGTTCCAGTATTCCACCACGTACTTCTTCGCATACGGATTGGCCCACACAATCTGTATCGCGCTGATATCCTGCGCCGTGCCGAAATCCAGCACCACCCACTGCGGGTGCAGCGTGTCGCTTTCTCCCGTGAACTTTTGTGTCAAGTACGGATTGCTTTTCCAGTAAGTTTCTTCGCTGCCGTCGGTGATCCGCGAGAATTCCAAATTTCCGGCATCGCTGCGGGTGCTGCCGCGATGTGGCAATGCGTATCCGAAGGATCTGCGCAGAAAATCCTTTGGCTCGGCGTTTCCGGTGAAGTACCCGCTCTTATCTTCTCCATTGCTCCACGCACCGTCCGGATTCCAGTGCCACGCGTCGATGGTTAATTCCGTGTTTTGCCGGTACGTGATCGGCCCCCATCCCGCCGACAGCGATTCCTTGATCACCGGCTCCGTGTAAATCGTGTCGAATTCCTTCGCCGACAGAATGTCCATCGAACTGCCCATAGCCTGATCCGGATCAAACGCAATCACACGCCCAGGCGTAGCATCGATGCGAATCGTTTGCGCAGCCAGCGGCGACGTCACCGCGACCCAAGTCGCGCCACACATAAGAACTAGCAGCAAAATCCGAAAGCGAGCAGGGAAGCGCATAGGGTCTCCTCCAAAGCCGCCATTATAACGATTTAATACGAGCTTTCTAGGGCTGGGTTTTGCTTGTCCTGATGGAGGAAGGAAGGCAGCCCGCCGCGAGAACTGTGGCCCCGCCGAGAATCCAGATTCGGCGCTATACTCCCCTCTACCATGCCCTTACAATTCCGTATCGCGTCTCCTTGTTCCGCCGACTGGACTCGCATGCAGGGCGATGATCGCGTTCGCTACTGTCCCGAATGCAAACTTAACGTCTACAATTTTTCCGCCTTATCTCCGCGCGAGATCGAACGCCTGGTCGCGCAAACCGAGGGTCGCCTGTGCGCTCGCTACTACCAGCGCGCCGATGGCACAATGCTTGCCCAAAACTGTCCGACTGGATTTCGCGCTGCGATTTGGCGCAATTCCAAAGCCGCGACTTTGTTATTGAGCGCGATGTTTGGCGCTGGCCCAGCCCTTGCAAACTCCACCGCCAAACAGCAGGTTCCTTTAACGCAGATTCAACCCGCCAACAAGCACACATTTACCGTTACCGATGCTACTGGCGCAGTTATTCCGCACGCCCAAGTCACTCTGCGCAACGAGACAAACGGCCAGAGCCTTTCGACGCAAACCGATGAGCAAGGTCAACTATCAACGGTCGCGCTTCCGCAAGGCATGTATCACGTCTCCGTGGTAGTCCAAGGTTTCTTCGCTTCACAGTTGCCGGGAGTCGAGATTCCCCTAACAAAGTCGATAAATGTCCAACTTCAACTCGGTCTCGTGGGTGAGGTTATCTGCATCCCGGCGCATCGCAACCCAGTTCAAAAGTTCGTCGATCGTGTGAAGCAGTTCTTCGCCTGAACGTAAGGTCACCAACGTTTAGCATGGCTGGCACCTCGCCGCAATTACCGCTAACATTTCTGCTGTAGCTTTCATTCACGGAGAATCTTCATGTCCACCTTTGGCCTTATCGAATACAAAGACGCCAGCCCCGAAGTAAGAGCCGTTTACGACGACATCCTCACCACGCGCAAGACCGACTACATCAATAATTTCTGGAAGGCCATCGCGCACGACGCCATTCTCCTGAAGCGCACCTGGGAATCCCTCAAGGCCATCATGGCCCCGGGCGCGATGGATCCGCTCACCAAGGAACTCCTCTATATCGCCGTCAGCGTTACCAACAACTGCAGCTACTGCATCGCGTCGCACACGGCATCGGCCTTCGCCAAAGGCATGACCCCCGAAATGTTCAAGGAATTGCAGCAAGTCGTAGGCATGGCCAACGAGACCAACAAACTGGTCACCGGCTATCAAGTAGCCATCGACGCGCGGTTCCAGCCCCCGCTAAATCTCCAGAAGTAAGCCTTCGCCACAGACGGCTAGGTTCTCTTGTGTGACCCATGTACTTGACCCGCATAGTACGAAATGTACTATCAGTCACGAGTCACATCTGTGCGCGAAACACGAAGCGGAGCATCCATGCAATCCACGTCCAAATCCGCCGCGATCCTGGCGATAAAAGGCGCGCTGTGCGGCCTTGTCTATGTCGTCGCCGTCATCATCAACGGCATGATTTTCGCGGCCCTGCACCTGCACGTCCCGGATCTGACGCCCAAAAACATTTCCCAAACGCAAGCGCTCACCACGTTTGTTCTCTGTTCGATGTTGTTAGGGATGGCACTCATGCCGCTTGCTGCAGGCCTGCGCGGGAAATCTAGCGTTCGCGGGCTCGCGCTCGCTTTTCTTCCGTTCATTTGCATCGGAATCAACGCGCCAATCGAAATGGTAATTTTCACCACACTGCTTCCGCGGCAAACAGTTCTGCCGTTCGTGGCAAGTTTTATTCTGCCTGCGCTGCTGTTTGGTTTCGCTCTTGCCTACCTCAGCGAACGCGACCCGCAGCCCGCATCTTTAGCCCAACTTTCCGGCCGCTTTTTCTCTGCGCATCCCGCGGCCTCCTGGTTTTGGCGGATTCCGCTCGCAATTCTTGCGTTCCCCGTGATCTACTTCGTTTTTGGCGCGATGGTAGCTCCAATTGTGGTGCCCACTTACCGAGCGGGAATCGCCGGCCTCGTCCTTCCGCCGCTTTCGGTGATCCTGCCCGTCCAAGTTCTCCGCAGCACGCTGTTCCTCGCGGCATCTTTACCGTTCCTGATTCTCTGGAAGAGGAGCCGCGCCTCGCTGCTCGTCGCTCTCGGCCTCGCGCACTGGTTTCTCGTGGGCCTCTTCGGCTTGCTGCAAGGTTCGTTCCTGCCGGTGACCCTTCGCATAGCGCACTCCCTGGAAATCGGCGCCGACTCGTTCGCCTACGCCGCTGTACTGGTGTTGCTGCTCACGCCGCGCAGCACTGAAAGTGCCGTCCACGTCGCGCCGCCATCCCCCGTGTTTCCATCGTAGTACCCAAGTACTATAGGTACGGCTACCTGGGGACCCCACCATAAAGAGGTATACGGGCGACCTCTGTCTCCTCAGAGCTGTGGTCCCAATCCCTGTTCGAAGTGAGTGACCCAATGGCGCCAATCGCAAAAGAAAACGAGACCGTAGTCGCTCCCGCCAATCTCTCGGCTGCAGGAAATCCCGCGCAAAAAGCGTCAGCAGACCCTGCCCGTTCGCAGCCCGTCGCTCTGGAAATTCCTGTCACGGTGAATGGGGCGCGCACCATCGAAGGCTCGGACAAGCGCGAGCCTTTCTCCGAGTCCACGCAAACGGTTCTGGTCTTTACCAACGGCGCAGTACTTCGCCTGGCCTCGGCGTTGGCCTCTGGCCAACTGGTTTTCCTCACCAACGAAAAGACCAAAAAAGAAGTGGTCTGCCAGGTCGTCAAATCGAAGAATTATCGGACGGTCACCGGCTACGTCGAACTCGAATTTACGGAACCTGCACCCGGCTTCTGGGGCATGCGTTTCCCCGCCACCGCCACGGGTCCAGCCCCAACCGCATCAGCACCCGTAGCGCCGCCGCGCCCAGTTCCCACAAACGTTACGAGCCCGGTCGTGCCCGCCGCTCCGAAGGCAGTCCCACCGCCAGCGCCTGCTCCTGCTCCGGTGGCCGCGAAACCGGTTTCTCCGATGCCGCCCGCGGCTCCGGTTGTCATTGCGCCGACGCCCGCAGCGATCGTCACTGCGTCTTTGCCCCACGTTCCTGAACATGCGGCTGCAGCGCCAATTCTTCCGCCGCCAGTGGTCGTTCCTCCGGCGCCGCCGGTCGCGATTCACTCGCCCAGTGTTGCCAAGCACGAGCCCTCGCCAAATTCGACCAACGATTACTCCAGAGAAATTGCCGCGATCTTTTCTGTGCCGCAAGCTCCGGCCGAATCCAAACATCCGGTCCAGCCGAACGCGCACGTTCCAGCAGTAGTCCCGGCCGCGCTTCCAGTTCCGCCAGTCGTCGCCGTTCCCGAAAACGCTGCGCCAGCAAAAGCGTCTTCCACCGACGACCTCAAGCTTCAGGCCGCGCGCCTTCAGGAACAGTTGAGCGCCATGCTCTTCACGGAAACTCCCGCGAAGCCTGCGGCGCCATCTGCTCCCGCGCACGGCGAATCCGCCAAAATCGATACGGCGGCACATAAAGTTTTGCAGTTGACCCAGGCAGATCTGGCTCCCGCTCCAACGCCAACTCCGCTCGCACCACCAGCACCGCCAGTCGTGATCAACAAAGTGACGCCGTCGCTCGTGAAGCCCGTCAAAAGTTCGTTGGACTCCGAAGAAGTACAAATTCCAGCTTGGCTGGCGCCTTTGGCCCGCAACGCCGAAACAGCGACGCCTGAGGCCACCACGAAATCTTCGGTCGACTCGTCCGCGCTTTCCGCGGAGTCCACGGTCCTGCCCGAAGCCGTCTCCACAGAAGACTCTTCGCACCGCGAACAGCCTTCCATGTTTGGTGGTCAACTCCTCACCGATTCGTCCGCGCTACCTGCCGAATCGCAGTCTTCGGGTTCGAAAAAAGGTTTGTTCTTCGGTTTGGCCGCCGCCGCGATTCTAGTTGTCGCGGGCGCCGCGTGGTACTCCAAGCAGCCCGGCAATTTCCTGACGGGAGCTCGCGCCGCGAAACAATCAGCTTCGCAGCCAACCAGCTTTGAACCTGTTCCAGCTTTGGGAACGCCGGAAAATTCTGAGCCCTTCAGCTCGGCTGCGAAGCCGTCTTCAGCGCCAACATCGGTTCCCGCATCTCAGCCTTCTACGGTTGCATCCTCATCGGCCAGCGTGGCTGCATCGCTCGTCGCGAAGAACAATAGCGTTTCCCCTAGTGTCGCCCCTGCACACACCGCTGCTCCGGTCGAGCAGCCCAAAAAGCCCACGCTTGGCGATGTACGTCTGGCCACCCCGGTGGTCAATCACTCTGCCGCCACGCAGGATTCTTCGGAAGGCGAGCCCGCACTTGTCGCTTCGCAAGTCACGCCGAATGCCGACTCTTTTGAGGGGCTCACGGCCGGCCACGGCAAAGGTCCCGCGGCGCCCACGCCAATCGGCGGCGATGTGAAGCAAGCCCGCCTGCTCAAATCGGTTCCGCCGATCTATCCCCAGCTTGCCCGTGCACAGCACATCTCGGGCAACGTGCAGATAGATGCACTGATCGATGCGCAGGGCAACGTCACCACCATGAAGGTTCTGTCGGGCTCTCCCATGTTGCACCAGGCTGCTCTCACGGCGCTGAAGCAGTGGAAGTATGCTCCCGCAATGCTCGACGGCAATCCGACCTCGATGCACCTAACGGTCACCGTCCAATTCCGCGTGCAGTAGACTTCACAATCTTCCGCTTCCAACTCTGCCTGCGAAAACGGGCCCGGATGGGTGCGCTGAAACTGGCATTAATCAGCCTCACCTCGTTCACATGCGGGTTGAGTTCTCGTTTGCCAACTCTCCATAAATGGAGTAAAATTAAGCCATAAATGGAGGACACTGTGGCCACTATACAGCAACCCGTTGTTGGTTTCTCTTGGCCGTCTGCCGTCGATTTATCAAAAAAAGACAATCGGGTTCGCCTGAGTCCTGCCGCCATCAAAGGGATCTTCCGCATCGCCACGCATTGGAAACTGAAAGATGACGATACTCGAGCGCTCTTGGGTGGAATCTCCACTGGCGCGTTTTACGTCCTCAAGAATCAGCATAACAGGACGCTGGATGCAGACCG
Source organism: Candidatus Acidiferrum sp. (assembly GCA_036496065.1). Taxonomy (GTDB): domain Bacteria; phylum Acidobacteriota; class Terriglobia; order Acidiferrales; family UBA7541; genus Acidiferrum. The sequence continues at coordinate 1,073 of DASXLU010000162.1, read as the reverse complement.
CCTGACGCGGATTTCCTTCCTGATTGGAATTTACAAGGCTCTGAACATACTCTTCGGCAGAAAATTAGCTGATGCCTGGGTTTTGTTGCCGAATACAAATCCGATGTTTGCAGGAGAATCGCCGCTCGAGTACATGAAGAAGGGAGGTATCCCCGCTCTGCTGCGTGTTCGTCAACTGGTCGACGCGCGACGAGGCGGCAGATGAATGCTCCGAGGCTGAGCAGGATGGATCAAATAGCAACTCACCGCCTGATTCCATACCACTACAGCGACCGCGGGCGACCCATTCTCAATTTAATCGCGCAAGATGACGAGGAATTGCTGAGCGACCTTATCGAACTGGAAGGCGCGACCAACGACAGACTCCTAGGCGAAAGCGGCCGCTTGCCAGGAATCACCACCATCGAATTGGTTTCGGGATTCCGTTTTGCTCACGTCGTCAACGCGTCCTTTACCCACGCAAATCCTTTAGGCGGAAGATTCAACGGTCCAGAACGCGGAGCATGGTATGCGGGTTTTCACATGGCGACCGCGCAAGCGGAAGTCGCTTTTCACCGAGCGAAATGGTTGCGAGAGGCCGGGTGGACTGAACTGGAAATTTCGCAATATATCGACTATCAAGCCGACTTCAGCTACGAATTCCACGACATCCGAAGCGATGCGGCTTTTGCAAAATGTCTGCATCCCGATAGCTATAATTTTTCCCAGGCTCTTGGGCGCGAACTGCTAATGACGGGCTCAGCGGGAATTGTCTACCCAAGCGTGCGGCACTCCGACGGTGTTTGCATCTCGTGCTTTCGACCACCGCTGGTACTAAACGTTCGCGAAGGGATTAAGATCACCTTCACATTCATCAACCAGCAACTCACCGAGGTTATTGCTGGCGGCTAGCGCAGGGTTCATTTGGACGTGACGCCCAGCCGTGGCGCGATTCCTTCGAATGCGCTTTTCGAGCTGGAGATTACTTCATTCGCGCCCAGGCTCTCCAGGATTTCCGCAAAGTCATCCACGTAACAGCGCACGATAATGTGCGCCTTGGGATTCGCCTCGCGAGCCATTTTCGTCACCAGCAG
>DASXLU010000161.1:0-2992 GCA_036496065.1 Candidatus Acidiferrum sp. | reverse complement strand
GGGGCTTGGATCGGTGAAAGACTGCTCTCGCGTGATAGTGGATTAGAACCGAGGCTACTTCCATCGGAAGATGCGCAGAGAAACAGCGAACGGCACCACCAACCAGACAAGCAGAATCCCTACCGGAGTAATCAATTGTCCCAGGTTGATTCCCTGCAGCATGTTTCCACGTAGTGCGTCGATTGCCGCCGTCAGAGGCAACGCGCGAACAAAAGGCTGAACCGCCGCCGGGAAGCGCGTAGCTGAAAAGAACACGCCCGACAAGATCCACATTGGAAGCATCACCAGGTTCATGAGACCGGAGGCGGCTTCGATCGTTCGGGCGCGCGAGGCCGCCAATAATCCTAACGCGGAGAACGCCAGCGACGTGAGCACGCACAGAAACGCCAATTGCCAGATCGATCCGCGAAACGGCACTCCAAAAGCAACCCGACAAAAAGCAAGAAATAAAATAACTTCGATTACCAGCATCACCAGCCGCGACAACAAGAAAGACGTAAGATATTGCCAACGCGGCATCGGCGAAGCCACCAATCGCTTCAGCAGCTTCTTTTGCCTGGCATCGACAATTGCAAATCCTAATCCCCACATCGCAGAGCCCATCAGATTCATGCCAAGAAGGCCTGGCACCACAAAATCGATATATCGCGCGCCAGTTTCATGCACCAATTCATTTTCGGTGTTGACTTCGTCACGGCGCCCCGCCGCGCTCTGGATAGCGTGATCTGCAAGCAGGCGCGCTGTCCGTGCATCTGGATTCGTCGGATCGTATTTGTACAAAGTGACGTCTCGCTTTTGGATCACGAGCAGCAGAATGCGTCCCGTTGCCAAAGCCTGGGTACCCGCCGCTTCATCCATCGTTGTAGCTGCGAGCCCATGGTCACTATTCAGCGCCTGCGTCACTTGTGTCGTCGTCGCAGACACCTGAATCACGTCCGGCGGACGATTGCGAAAAGCGATCGCCAATCCGGCCGCTAATAAAATCGGAAGGATAAATATCCAGAAGATGGCCTCTGGCTCACGCAGGAACAGCCGGAAACGCATCATCGTCAATTGATAGAGGCTGCTCAACTCCAGCTTATTCATCGCGCAGGTTCCTTCCCGTCAACCCCACGAATACGTCCTCCAGTGTCGCGGAATGCGTGCGAAACTCGCTCAGATGCAGCCCCTGTGCCGATAGCGCGGTAAAAATTGTCGGCACCGCTGTATGCAGTTCACTGACTGAAACCTGATGCAATCCGGCAATGAGGCAGTGCGACTGAACACCAGGAATCGCCGTCAGCTGAGCCGAATCCACCCGACCATGTCCGTCTTCCGTTGTGGCGAATTCCACAATATGCTCACCACCCACCGATGCAATCAGCTCCTGTGGTGTGCCCAAAGCAATGATGAGGCCGTGGTCCATGATTGCCACACGATCGCACAACCGCTCCGCTTCATCCATATAGTGCGTGGTCAGGATAATCGTGCGCCCTTCCTGTTTTAGTCGGTCGACCAGCTCCCACAGATTGCGTCGCGCCTGCGGATCTAGCCCCGTCGTCGGTTCATCCAAGAACAGTAGTTCTGGGTCGCCCACCAGAGCGCACGCCATGGCCAACCGCTGTTTCTGACCTCCCGAGAGGGTTCCGACGCGTGCGCCGCGCTTTTCCTCAAGTTGCGCCGTTTTGATTGACTCTTCCACCGTAATACCCTGCCGGAAAAAACTCCGGAAGAGGCGCAGCGTCTCATCCACCGTTGACTTTTCCGAAAACTGGGTCTCCTGGAGTTGCAAGCCTACACGCTGGCGGAGTTCATGTGCGTCGGTGTGCCATCTCCTCCCCAGCAATTCCACTTCGCCGGCGTCAGGAACGGTAAGCCCTTCGCAAATCTCAATAGTCGTCGTTTTCCCCGCGCCATTTGGCCCTAGTAACCCAAAACACTCCCCTCGTACTACTTCGAGATCAATACCGTCTACGGCTATCACATCCGCATAGACCTTTCGAACGCCTCGTAACATTAGCGAAAGACTGCTCCGATCTGGGCCGGCACCTAGAGTGGCAGTCGTTTTACCGTGCTCTTGTGCACTCTTCGAAGCACTCGTCGTGTTATTCATCGTCATAGACTATGCTGGGCGATTCTCGCTATCAATATGCAAAAGCACCTATAAGTGCAGAAGAGTGTATCTTTCACTACCTAACTTCCGACTTTGTCGCCCATCCGGAGTAATCACGTGGATGAGAGGTCGGCATTCCGGACAAGTGGCGAGGAAAGTGCCAAGGTCGGCATCTGTACGAGAATGCCTCTACTCGTCCTCTTTAGCGTGCTCCTGAGCCTGGAACATTTTCAGCCATAGCGTGAAACTCCCAATGGGAGGGCACCATGAGGCGGCAATGTTATCAACGTGGTTGTCTGAGGTATGCAAAGCGTAAATCAGGTTCCGATTGCTGGGAATTTCTGTGGCGAGAGACCGATGCGACAGGAAAGCGTGTGCGGCGTACTGCTTTTATAGGGACAGTTGATGAGTTGTGGTTCGCCAAAATGCCGTCCGCGCAGAAAGTTGGGCCGTTCACGGCCATGCATGACAACGAAAGCGTTCGGCATCTTTCACGATGGGTACACCTCTACCGTCATTTGTCTTCGATTTTGTTAGAAATACCAGAACACGAGTTAGGCAGCCAAATCATAGCGATGATGGAGACCACCGAGCTTTGGCATGGATAGAACTCGACAACTTCCATCCGGCTTCCCTGCCCTTACCCGGCCCATGGGAGTTTCTTTCTCCAGTGCAAGGTGGGTTCGGTCCTCGTGGTAATAGCGGACGTACTCGCTCATCAATCGTTTCAGATGCCGTTCATTGAATACGATCACATGGTCCAGCAAGTCACTTCGGCAGTTGCCAACCCAGCGCTCGGCGACTCCGTTCTGCCATGGACTGCGGAAGCTGGTTCGCTTCGGTGTGATGCCGAAGCTCTTCATGGTTTCGACAACTTCCTGGTCAAAATTTGTGGCGCGA
>DASXLU010000160.1:0-6549 GCA_036496065.1 Candidatus Acidiferrum sp. | reverse complement strand
GGCCAGCCAGTGGTGCCACGCTTTGCTGAAGGATCGAAACAGCACCGTCGGTATCGGTGTTCGCCAATTTCACCAACGTCTCCACCCCCAGAATGTTCAGGGGTTGAGGTGTTCGCCCTTGCCGGGCATCCAGTGCAAATGCATTCAGACTGATGTTGCGTGTTGCCATCATAATTTCTCCTGATATCTCGAATTTCACTGCCACTGTGTGTGTTTTCTAGCAAGCTCCGGCCGCGTGGCGATGCCTCATGAGCCCGTTTCTGTCCTGGTGAAGGATTGCCGACGCCTCGGTGATAAGAAGTCTGGCCAACCAACTACGGAAGTCGCTTTCCCGATCAAAGCTTGGCCGTGTTTGTGAAGCTGTGAGCCAACAATTGTGAATGGCAAGTTCCGCGCGTTCGGGACTGTTGAGCACTCGGCATGCGATGAAGTGCAGCATCCTGCGTGAGCGCGAAAACCAAGCGTCAAAGACCTCTGGACGTGGCTGGTCTGAAGTCAACTCCCAGACAGATTGTATTAGTGAACGACCGATCATTTCTTTTGCCATTTCGTTGGCATTAACTCCTCTCCGATTATTCAACATGAGCATTTGCCCGAATTCTCGTGTTTAGGAGCCTGTCTTTACTCCCGCCCATTCGAGCAATGAGGCCTGCGACGGGTCAGCTAGTTGCTAGCAGGCTTTCGCATACCAGTAAGACAAAGCACTCGTTTCACCGACTCATTCCCGAATGTGCGAGAAACAAATCATCAGGAGAACCGGGAAAATGTTTTTGAGCGGATGTGCTGCCGAGCCTACAGAGACAGGTAGCCGGCTAATTTGATCCGCCACTCACGACTTGACTCAGGCGGTCTGTTGCGCCGATTTCGCTGTTGCTCGTGTTACTGGACGCAACGAAATGGCAGTGGACAACACTCTTGCCACGAGCGTTGGTTTGAACAGGCTTTGCGGTGGTGCCAGCAGATTTCTGGCTTTCTGAAACGCGAGTACAGCCGTCATATCGTATCTGGCAGCCATATTGAGCTTCGCGAGATACCAATGAAGGATGTGGCCTACGACAGTTCTCTTTCCAGGCACATCTGGCATGCGAAGATCGTTGCCTGCGGCCATGCTCCAAGGTGCGTCCACGATCTTGGCGGCTCGCGCAAAAAATTTCTGAGCAAGCTTCCTGGGTCCGGCACGCAAGGCCTTATCGAGTTCGACGGCTTCCATTGCTGCGACGGTCATGCCCTGACCATAGACTGGATTGAAACTGCAAATGGCATCGCCGAGCACCAGAAAACCGTCAGGAAATCGATGCATGTACTCGTAGCGTCTCCGCACGCTGGCAGGAAAACGAGCCGTTTGAGGTTCGCCAATCGCTTCAGCTCGAGAAATGACGTTGTAGATGTGCAGAGCCGGCAATGTTCTTGCGAAGTCAATGAACGATCGCATATCTATCGGCACCGTTTCGCCGCTTCTTGCACTCAACGTCACAATCCAACGGTTGCCCTCTTGGGCAACGATAACCCCACCTCGTTTGTTGTTCGGCGTTGCGGGGATCGAAGCAATTGAAGCACCGTTTAAATGGTCGGGGGTTCGGCGAAAGTGGCACGTAGCGTAAGCCATGTTAACTTCAATTCTTTCTTCTTTTGGTTTGCGATATCCCATGGCCTCAAGCCAAATCGGCGAGTGGGAGCCGCGGCCCATGGCATCGATAACCAAGTCGGCCGGCAAAGACTGTGCCGCCTTGTTCCCGCTGATTTGAATTCCGGTTATGCGGCGATTGTCGGAAGAAGAGATCAGGCCTTGGACCTGACAACCATCCCAGAAGTGAACGTTCGGAATCCGGCGTACTCGCTCGCGAATGATACTTTCCAACAAAGGCCTACTGAGGAGTAGACCTTCGAGGTCGCTGGCGAATCGCCGATATTCTCCTCCTTCAGAGCACCAGTAAGCGTCTCGCGTGAGATCCACTCCTAATCCTCCGGCTTTTCGTGCCTCCTCGAAGAGGCCAGGGAAAAAGCCTTCGAGAACCCTCAGGCCACCGGCTAAAAGGCCATGCGTGTGCCGAGCCTGCGGAACGCCGCGGCGATGTTCTCCCACTGCGCCAAACTCGTCTCGCTCCACCAAAATGACCTGGCGAAAGTGTTCCGACAAAACCCGGGCCGCCGCTAGACCCGCGATGCTCCCGCCCATCACGATTGCGCGATTCCTGCCTGTTTGCCGAACATTGACGTTCACCGTATTCGTCATGTGTTTAGTCTCCTTCTGATCTTTCAAGCCTGCGGCGCGTCTGCTAATTTGCGGCGATACTCGCACGCTCATGTGACAAAACACGAGCCTGGTTGTCTTATTCCTGTAATGCGGAAGAAAAATTTTTTGCGAATGTCGGAAGACTGGGAATATTTTCCGCCCGAATGTGTTGTCAAAACTCACCCTTCGGCAACTGAACGCTCATCAGCGCTGGAATAAACGACGACTCTCCGTGTTTGGTCCTATGAGTCCGCGTTTCTTTGCCTGCATCAATCGCGCGATCTCGGAAAAAAAAGAGGAGTCAACAATGAAAATCGGTTTTGTGAGTATGCCTTTATCAGGACACCTGAATCCTATGACGGCACTTGCCCGCAAATTAAAATCGCACGGTAACGAAGTCGTGTTTTTCGGTGTTCCCGACGTCGAACCCTTTGCTCGTGCCGCGGGTCTCGACTTCGTGCCATACGGCGGAGCTGAGTATCCGGTCGGTTCTATCGAAAAAATATATGGCTCCGTGGCGACGTTGCGTGGCTTTGATGTCGTGCGGCATTCGGTTATGAACTTAAATCCGGACCTTACCCGCGTGACCCTGGACTGCTTAGCAGAGAAACTGGCAACGACAGGCGTTGAGGGCTTGGTGATCGACACCATCCACTTTTTCATCGAGCTTGTTCCCCTAAGTATGTCCATACCGTACATACATATTTGGAACGTGCTCCACCTGGACTTCTCGGGAGCCACTCCACCCTGTCTTTTCAGCGGATCGCTCGATACCTCTGCAAAAGGTCGGAATCGAAACGCCGCGAATGTCGATAAAATGGGCGAGCTACTTGGCCCGGTAACGGCCGTCGCCAAGTCCTATGCAGAAAAGGCTGGACTCAACATCGATTGGAACGATCCTAATGCGACGGTTTCTAAGCTGGCCGTGATCACGCAAACGCCGAAGGAATTCGATTTTTCGGGAATTCCCTGGCCACCACAATTTCACTATGCCGGTCCTTTCCACGACGATGAAGGCCGGAGGACTGTGCCCTTCCCATGGGAACGATTGACAGACAAACCCCTTGTCTACGCTTCACTGGGAACCCTGGTGAATGGCCTCGAGGAAGTGTACAAACGCATTCTCAAAACGGTTGAGCCGCTGGAAGATATCCAAGTCGTACTTTCTGTCGGCAAGAATATCGATCCAAAAAATCTGGGTCCGATTCCCTCCAACACGATTGTCGTCCGCTCCGCGCCTCAGATTGAATTGCTGAAGCGTGCAGCGCTCTGCATCACTCATGCGGGACTGAACACTACGCTTGAATCTCTGGCGCAAGGGGTGCCCATGGTGGCCATCCCCATTGGATACGACCAGCCCGGCGTCGCTGCCAGAATCGCTCACCACGGTGCGGGAGAATTCATGGAACTTGAAGACCTGACCGTCGAAGGTCTCTCGCGGGTGATACAAAGGGTACTTGAAGATCCAAGTTACCGAATTCGCGCGCGGCATTTCCGTCGTGTAATCGCCCAGACTCACGGATTAGATCTAGCTGCCGGCGTAATCGAACAGGTTTTTCTTACCAGATCCGCTGCTGTCCATGTTTGAGCCAGGTCCGGGCAACGCGCCGGACCTTACTTATGCACCGCGCCCAGATTGCGGTGATCGGCCATAGACTGATGGCATACCATGCAGGACTCCCGGGCGGGTCCGGATACCGAAGAAACCAGAGCATACGACAGACCATGAGTGGTCCAAGTCACCACGTTAAGGCCTTCGGCGGTGCGATAGTGAAACGTTAGGTTGCCGGAACGAACCTCTTCGCCACCCGCGACCACGGCATCCACCGCCGATGCAACTACAAGACTGATCTTCTCGTTTTGTTTCTGGTAGCTCACTAAGGCGGCAGGCTTTCCGCGATAGCTTACCAAACTCGCGCCCGTCAGCTGGTATGCAGGTCGGCTGTCTGACGTAGATTCCTCCCGCGGCAGTCGAAATGGAAACGGGACCTTATCGCCAAACCATGCGGTCACCTGCTCGGGAGAATTCGAGTTTAGTTCGAGGGGAAAGCGGCCATCCACGTAGCTACGGTGAGTGGCCACCGCTGTTTCCACATAGCTTGCGGCGCGCGCGTTCCGAACGAAATTCGGAACAAACGCGAGAAGCATCGCCGCGAAGGCCAGGCTCGCTGCTAACAGTCTAAGCCTCGCTACCCGCCGTCCCTGGTCCGCCCATCCACTCCCAAGGGTCCGCGAAATACGGTCCCAAAAACTTTTGGTCGCATGTGCCGCACCGTGCTGTTCAACAGTTGCCGCCACGCTAGCGCGAAGGGCAGGGGGAGCCGAGTATAACGGCCGGGATCGGCGCAGAAGCTGAGAAAGGGATTGCTCTGTTTCTACACTCGCCCGGCAATTTGAGCAGTACTCCAGGTGCGCGCGAAAATCAGCCAATTCTTCGCCCTGGAGAGAATTGTCCAGATAGTGCATGACCCGGACACGATACTCGTCGCAAGCACTCATGAAAACCCTTCGCTGTCGGTTGAGAAAGGCTGAACCTGCCGTTCCCTCTGACAAAACACGCCAGGAAAGAAAATATTCCCGCCGGCACGATAAGACGTCCAACGAGTACGCAATTTCGACTCATCCCTCCCGTGCCGAATTCGGTGCCGGTATCTCCTTACCGTCAACTGCGGTTTTCCCTTGGGATGGAGAAGCCACCATAAGCAAATCGCGAAGCCTGGAGCGCGCTCGTGCCAAGCGCGACATCACTGTCCCCAGAGGACAATCCAGCAGACTCGCAATCTCTTCATACGAAAGCTCTTCGTATTCGCGCAGCAAGATGATCTCGCGGAACTCTACAGGAAGCTGTTGGATTGCATGGCGGACCTGTTCGCGCTCAATGTTGCTTACGTAGACCGCATAAGGGTCCTTCGCTGTGTCCGCCGACTCATGCGCATGATCTTCGCCATCATCACCTTGGAAAGTCTCAGGGGCTGTGCGCGATTGCCGCAACTGGTTGAGCCAGATATTCCGCAAAATCGTGAATAGCCAGCTCTTGATATTACTGTCTGGCCGCAGTCTCTCCATCGCTCGAAGCGCGCGAAGGCAGGTTTCCTGAACGAGATCCTGAGCTTCCGTGCGATTTCGCGAAAGTACAACAGCGTAACTGTACAGTCCGTCTAGATATTCACTGAAGTCTATCGTGAGTTGCGAAGGGTTGTTCCTAAACTCCAACTTCTATTCCCCCTCCCCCAAAAAGAAAGTAGTTCTATCAGCTCAACGGAGGTCAACCTCATGATTGCCAGCGGCGAAGGGTCAAATGCAGAATCGCTGCTTCGGATGCACTCTGACCAGTAACATTGCCCCGCGTTATCGCCGTTCATGATCGATCACCTTAGGTCTGCAAGGGATGCGGGCTGTAGACCATTGAATTCGATGATAAATCAGAGGGAAGAGTGATAGGTTTCTGAAGAGCCGGTTTCCAGGTTGCGGCTACGAATTTCGAACTTTTAGTTGAGACGCGCTCATTTTGCTGGACTTAGTTTGTTCCAAGCTCAGCAAACGTTTCAGCAGATCCAGTGTATGGTTGCGCTAAACCGCTGAAAAGGTTCGACTAGAGGAATTAATTGACCTTAAATTAGCAAACATGCTTCTAACTCTGGCCTGTTCACACTGACCGATTTCCGTTGGTTTAGGTTGCGTTAGGCACTCTTCAAGTGCAGCGAAATCCGCTCGTTGCAGTCAAGTGGCCTGACTTTCCTGAACGGGATTTGCGGCGCGAAGAATTTATGATGCTCTTGCTGCTCACAATGTACAGGCGGCAGCCATAGCCCGATCAAGCGCCACGGTTTTAAGGGGGCTGAAGCTGCGCTTGTGCGCCGATACATATTTGCCAACCGCTTTCGCGACGACGTCGCGACATGACGCGCCGGATCGGATGTCTGAGGTTTCCGCCAGTTCCGCAATCAATGTCGTTTCCAAGTGATCTAATTGCGGATGAATCGAGCCGGCCAGATCGACTGGCTCGTGAGCCGGTGCTTTGCCGACCCGATGCCATTCTGCCAATAGTGAATACTGAATGAGCTTGTTGGCCTCAATCTGTGCTCTGAAGAAGTTTGACACCGCCGTCCGATTCAAGCCTCGCGACTCGCCATCCTTTGCAGCACTCGCAATGACCTGTACCTCACGAGACGTGTCCTCAACTGGCGTCCCACTATCCCATTTAGCCAGTGCGACCTGCTCCGCGATGACAAGCCTCTGAGCAGACGTCTCCACCAATGGTTGAAGCTTGTCTATAGGGTTTGCGTTTTGGGAATACGCCTTGCCTTCGGCACAGA
>DASXLU010000159.1:0-3268 GCA_036496065.1 Candidatus Acidiferrum sp. | reverse complement strand
GCACAGAAGAAACGACGAACCCTTCGCGGACTGAATCACCCGCGCATGTTCGCAATTCGCACAAAGTCCGAAAGCGGAAACTTCTTCGCGATGGAACGTTTCGGTCGTCATGGCCGATTGCAAGTTGCAAAAAGAGCTGAGCGAATTACGGTTTTGGGGAGTCTGCAGGTGCCGCCGCCCGTTCTGGCGCAGTAGGCTTACCGAACCGCCCGTCGCTCATCGGAACGTTGACCTCGATTTTTTCAGCAGCGATCTTTTGAATCTGGTCACTGCCGGGCGCATCCGATTCGATCAGGAACGGGTATTTCAGTCCATCGACCTCGCGAAAATCGCGAAAGAACGACTCCCAGGGCACGTCTTTGTCGCCAACCTTACGGGTTCCTTCCCACTTAAGAATCAAATTTGTTGACGCGTCAAACAAAAAGAAACTCGTATCACCGTTTTTGTTGGTCAATTTCACTTTATATGCAGGCTTCTCTTCGACGTCCTCCTTGCCCGCATATTCGATCTTGTTGCCTTTGGCTTTGTAGTCGACAAATGGCCCCTCGAAGTCCGCTTCATCTACAATTCCATGCATATCCGCATTTGTCATCGCCGCCACCGAGGGATTTGGTCCAAACGGGTTGTACACCCAGCCCGCAGATTTTCCATCGTAGGAGCGAATTAAAGTCTTGCCCGCCACCGTAATTTCCATATGCATTTTCAGCGGCCGTTTGCGCTCCACCATAAACGGCCCTTCCGCGCCAGGCCCGAACGAGATGGTTCCGGTGACTCGCTCGGATTGCACCGCGTGAATCTTTGCCAGCCCGCCGCGCGCTGCGATGTATTTGTTGATGATCTCGTCGGCCGTCTGCGCAGAGGCGGCCATCGGAAGGAGCGCTAGCGTAGGCAGAAGCAGCACAAGGCGCGCGGCCAGCATCCGCCAATTCAGTCCAGTAGCCATTACAGAATGGTAGAGGCAGACAGAAAAGCGGTCAACTTTTCAGGCAGACTCGTTTTAAGGCGGACTCGCCACGAGGAACGCTAGCCTCCCAGCGTCACAGCCATCTCGTATTGCGTCGTCTTCGGCACGCCGCGAGGAATGATCGCCAACCTGTTGAACCGCGGCGTGTCCAGAACCACGTGAGTCACTTTACCCAGCGTGATGGAATCCACCACGTAGCGAGCCGTCAGTGCGTTAGGAATGGGACTTCCTTCGGCCGCGATAGCAAAGGGCAGAAGCCCGTACTTGTTCTTAAGGCTCACAAATAGTCCCACCAGATCGACGAGATTTTCGCGATCCAGCCCGCAAAACTTCAAATGCTCCAGAATTTGTTGATCGTAAGAGAACTCACGGACTGGGGTGGCCATAAGATTCACTCCTTTCCAATCCACGGCCATGGGCTCCGCCGTTAGCCGGTCGGGGGACAGGATGCCAAAACTACGCTTGGGGAATGTTGCTGTCAAGTTGTGCAACGTGAAACGCAAAGCTGAAATATTTTTCTGCGATCAATCGCGTTTCTGCAAAGCTGCCTGCGATGTCTTCCAGTAGGCCGCGATGAAGAGCGCGCCCAGCGTGAGGTCCGTGCCGACAAATACCAGATCACTGGACCTGGTGCGATTCTCCAGCACCAAAAATACGATCGCCGTCGCGTACGTGAGTTTTTCAACGACAGAAGGAATCATCAGCGGCCGGTAGCGGATTGGATCTGTCGCGATAAAACAGAATGCCAGTTGCCACGCGAGCGCCAGACTCACGAAACCGTAGAAAAATCCTGGATGCGTAATCGGTGGAGGGTCCTTGCGTCCGATAAGATCAAACATAAAATAAAGCGGCGTAATTACAAGTAGTCCCCAAATTCCTGCGATCCAGAAAACAACTTTCGCGAATTTCATTGGCTGTGTCTCCGATGCACTCTCGCAGCAGAATATTGTAGACCTTAGAGCATTCCGCGTAGGAAATTCTCGCCGCTCTCCGGCAATATTTAAATCGGTCGCGCCAAATGTGCGAAAGAATGACTCGCATGTGGAAAAAAGTAGTTAGAAAAACAGTGTAGGAAAATCCTCCGCAAAATTTGGGCCACGCTAAGTTGCTGAAAGCTCAAACCAACTCTATTAGTCCAAATTAGGTCCCTGCACTGGACTCGAGCGTGCAACCGCTTCTCCTGCCTGGCCGACACTTGAGGAGGTTGTAATGATCCGCAAAATCCTAGTCTCGACTTCTCTTGCTGGCATGTTCCTGCTGGGCGCCTCGGGAGCCTACAGCATCCCGCTGCAAGAGGCAGGGGGCCAGCAAACCAAGCAGGCCACCAAGTCTGTGTCGGGCAAAGTAACGTCCATCGGTGACGCCGGTAAATCGTTCTCGATGGAAGTTAACGATGGAACCGCAAAAAAGACCATGCAATTCTCAGTAGACAAGAACACCCAGGTGCAAGGACAGGTTAAGGCTGGAACTATGGTAGTGGTTGAGTATCAGCCGACCGATGGTGGGCAGTTTCTCGCCGTCAGCGTAACCGCACAGGGCTAAACGCAGCGGACGCGATCGAGTTTGTTCGCGGACAATACCGGGCGGGTCTTCTACTCCACCGCGAGAGAAGATCCGCCCTATTTTTTCGTGCGGCTTCTTTCTTGAGTTACCTCTACCCTGAGTTATGTGATTCCCTCGCAGGGCTATCCAATTCAATTTTAAATTTCCTGGGATTGACTTTCTGCGCCGGGTCGTTCTGAATATGCGGACGGCCGATTTTTGTGATTCGCCAGCAAAGGATTCCATCTCCCAACCATGAGTATTCTCGACCTGATTGTTGGCAAGCCGCTCAAAACTTCAGAAGAACGCGCTGAACAAATTGGACCCGCCGAAGGTATCCCTATCTTCGGGCTCGATGCGTTGAGTTCCGCGGCGTACGGGCCCGAAGCCGCATTGGTGTTGCTGATTCCTCTCGGTTTCGCTGGCTTGAATTACATCATCCCGATAAGTGGCGCGGTGATTCTGCTGATGGTCATCGTTTTTTTCTCCTACCGCCAGACCATTGCCGCTTACCCGATGGGTGGCGGTTCGTATACGGTTGCGCGATTCAACCTCGGAGCGTTCTGGGGACTACTTGCCGCCGCAGCATTATTGGCGGATTACATCCTGACCGCCGCCGTGGGAATTTCCGCAGGTGTTGGCGCGCTGGTTTCCGCTGTGCCCAGTTTGCTGCCACACACGCTGGCGATCTGTTTGGGCATTCTGGTGCTGATCACCATCATCAATTTGCGCGGCGTGAAGGATGCTGGAATTGCGTTCATG
>DASXLU010000158.1:0-10951 GCA_036496065.1 Candidatus Acidiferrum sp. | reverse complement strand
CGATCCGTTCATTAAATCTGTCGCGATCTTCGGGGTGCATCAGTTGAAAGAACTCCTCCCGATCTGGCAGGTTGCTTCTTTGAGTATCTAATCCAAAGATTTGTCGCATTTCCTCGGACCAGTAAATGCACGTCTCAGTTTTAGGGTTAACGGCCCAACTGCCCATTTTGGCTAGTCTCTGCCCCTCCGCCAGATACGTTTCGCTTCGCCGAAGAGCTTCTTCGGCACGCTTGCGTTCTGTGATGTCCTCGGACAGTGCCATAAAGAATCGCGGTACCCTGTCGGTTCCCGGCACAAAAGAAACGTTGACGCTGACCGAAATTAGGCTGCCGTCCTTGCGCACATACTGTTTCTCCATCTGATACTGCTGGCGTTTTCCCTCCAGCAACTCGGTGGCGAGCCCCCAATTAGCTTCGCGGTACTCCTCGGGTGTTACGTCCAGAAACGAAAGTGCACGCAGTTCCTCCTCCGTGTACCCCAGCATTTTCTGGTAGACATGATTGGTGGCTAGAAAGCGGCCGCCGTCCGGGTCAGTCAGCGCAACGCCTATAGCAGAATTTTCAAAGACCGATCTCCACCGCTCCTCACTTTTACGCAGACCGTCGTAAAGTAATTGAAGTTGCCGGCTGGTGTAGTTGAACGCCTTGCTCAGGACTGCAAGCTCCTCGTCCCCACCCTCCACAACCTGGTGCTGAAAGTCACCCCGCGACAGAGCTTCAGCGCCTGCTGCTAGTTCCGAGAGAGGAACCGTAATGGTCCGAGTGACGTACCAGCCGAGGGCAGCGGCTGCGAGCAACGTCACTAACCCGGCAACCGGGACCACCATTAATAATTGTTGGCGCGCCTGCTGTGTCTGTGCGATCGCCGTTGTCCGTTGGCGCAGTACCTTTTGCTCCACCCGGTCCACCAGAGACGAACTCAAACCAAGGAGGTCTTGGATTTGTCCGGAAAGGCGGAGACGAACGGCAGTCCAATCTCCGGCAGTAGCCAGTGCGACCGCGGTGTCGAGTTGCGACGGCAGCGCAATCTTCAGAGTCTCCAATGTGCTGGAGATCTCGGCATTTTGCTCGATTTTAGGAGACCGCCGCAGGAGTTGCTCGGCGCGGTCGACGTCCTCCAGGAAGGTGCGTCGGAGCGAGGCGGCCTCGTTGGCAAATTCACGAATGTCGTGATTGCTCTCCAGTGCGGAGACTTTACCTCGGAAGCTATCAACATCGAGGTGAACACGAACCACGGCGAACGATGTCTCGTCGGCATCATTGAGAACTCGCACAGGAACCGCCATTCGTCTGACCTGCCAGATGGCAAACACATCGGCAATGAACATCAGAAGGACGACGGCCACAAAACACGCGGCTAAACGTGTGCCAATGCTGACCTGACTGCGACGAAACATATTCCGGAGACTGTAACGAGACCGCTTCGCCGCGTTGGTCATACGAGTCTCCATTTCAGTTTCCCGCTTCGCCTGGAGGTCTCCTTCCGTTACCGAAGGGCATTTGAACTGCCCTGATACCGATTTGCATTCGCATCAGTACGAGGTGCCTTGAGCATCGTAACTAATTCATCTTGCAATTCGGCTGCGGCTTGCGCCGCGGTTCTTTTTCGACTGAGCACCCTGTTTACCGCTTCGTAATACGATCGTGAAACGTCGGGATACATCTTACCGACCGATGTTGACGGACGCGATGCCACGCCGTTCCGAAACACCTCTAAGACACTAGAGAAGTATGGGTTCCGTGCCAATAGCTCGGGATAGTTATATAGCTCCGGAATCGTTGGAGGCTCGGCGTAACTGCGCGATCTTCTGACTTGCTCATCCCGGCCGCAGAGAAATCGAACCAACATTACTGCTTCCTTCTTATGAAGCGAGTGCTGTGACACCGCATAGCTATTCCCTCCCAAAACTGCACCGATACCGGCACTGCCTCTTGGAAGAGGAGCAATATCAAACTGGTCTCTTGTATGCGAGCTTTGTGATTTAGCCGCAACATACGCACCCGACCAGTTACGCATGAATGCAGCCTGTCCTGCCTGCCAAATGTTGAACGCATCCCATTCCTTGTACGCAATGACGCCGGGCGGCGAGATGGATCCTACCCACCGCGCACCCATCTCCCATGCCCGGATTGTCTGTGGGTTATTTACGGTGACTTTGCCGTCTTTATCGACAATCCTTCCACCTCCCTCAGAAATTTGCCATTCGAGTGCATTGCAAGTTAGGGCTTCTGAGGGTGCTCCCTGCCAAACATATCCCCAAAAATCCTTGTTCCCCGTTGCCCGCTCACCGTTTTGAATCCGCTTAGCCATGGCTTCGAGTTCTTGCCAGGTCTTCGGCGGTACACGATATCCATACTTTCGCAGGAGATCGACTCGGTAAAACAATAGGCCTTCGCTCATGTTATAGGGCAAAGCCACCAATCTGCCGTTTACTGTGTCATTGGCGATAAGTTCTGGAAAGTGCGCTGAAATCTCTTGGGCGGGCAAATAGGCTCGGAGGTCGACGAGGTTGTCGGCCAGGATCGCTGGCCAGATGACATCGATGGCGTAAACGTCTGGTACTTCTGCACCGCGCTCCAGTAGATTGCGCCACGTCTTTAGCTGCTCCACGGCTGATTCGGGCGTGGGCACGACCTGAACCTCAATTCCACTTTGTTTTGTGAACTGAGCCAGTTCTTCGTTCAGCTGACGTTGAGAGTCTTTGTCGACCCAGCTCTGGTCGACGATAGTAAGGATAACGCGGTTGGCAGGCGGGCTAGTCTTCGTGCAGGACTGCAGTGCCAGGAGAGTGAGAATGCAAGTGCATGCGAGGATAAGATCTGGCGAGATTCGAGTGACGTCTCGAAACGCGGAGGGAAAACAGATAGGGTTGATGGAATGAGTGCGGCAGCGCATGCAAGCTACAATGCGAAGCATCGCGTTGCCCGTACCAGCCCATCGCATTTTGCTCGCCCGTGCGCTCGGATCCACTTGCAGCTCCGTATGGCTCGTTGGCCCTTACGATTGCAGCGCTGAAACGATACCGCAGAGCCGGGATGCCCATTCCATGTGTGCCAGAAGTCTCGTTAGCGAATAACCTTCTGTCTGGCCAGTTTGCAGCACTTCTTTGACCAGTGCCAGCATGGCGTCCCGGTCAAATCGATCTCCACGAAGGTAAGTGTCCAGCCAGGGCCGCACCTCGAATTGACCCCCTGTCATTCGCCTCTTGAACATCGATACCTACTTCGGCGATCCGCTTGAGAGGTTCTTCCCGCAGGTCCGGGTTAACGAGATGAAAGACTTTATCCCCTCTGTCGAAACCATCTTTGATGAACGAGCGAAGCACTCTGTGCTGCTCATCAGTGTTATTGAAGAAAGCGCAAATATGACGTTGGCCGGGGACATTCAAATCCTTGAACTGGGCAATCGCGTCGAAGCCAACCCAGCCGCAGACTTGACCATCTGCTTGCTGCAATTATTAGATGCCGTACCAGTCTTCCAATTTGCGTCCTTTCGGCAGAGCAAAATGACCCGAGACTCGAAGCAAAGCCTGACTCGACACCATCTACAAAACGGACGATAAGGACACGAGCCATGACTGCTGACAGAATCGCACGTTCACTGATCCGACCACGATAACAATCAATGTAAACCAGTGTCGTTTTGGGTATAGCGACGGAATTGCAAGCCTAGCCACGGACACGCATAGGAATTCTGTCCTGCTCGGAGATATTGATGTTGCCATCTCGGAAACCCGACCAGCCCAGTCCGCCCCAGCCGCTATGAACCCCTCGAGCGATTTCTGGGTCTCTGTCGTCTGGATCGCCACCATAGCAACGCAGGGTGCGGAAGTAGGACATGACGAGGTTGGCTCCGGTAGTGCCGTGGACGGCGGTTGGGGCAGGGTTGGGAATGGGAACACGGGCCGGTTGTCTGACTGCGTCCGATCGTTGTCTTGGGTCTTACCGTTATCTGCCAGGATCCAGCCCTTGCCCGACAGTTGGGCCCGGACGACCACCGGCACAATTTTGGACGGGAAGTTCTACTTTATGGCGAACACTGGCATCGAGAACCTTGATGATGGAAAGATCGCTGATAGGGCGAAGCTGGAGCCACTGCAAATTGCGATTCTTTCCTTGAGGTGATCATTGATTGCCACGCCCAATTCCCCGATGGTCGGCAAAATGGAACTTATCGACCATTCTTAGAACGTGTAAAGACGACGATTGCTTTCAACGCGGTTCGCTGCCTACGCAACTTTGCTCTTTCAGTTCCGTACCGGCCTTTCAGCAGAACCTGCATCGGCGGCGCACGTTTTGCACAGCTGGGCGGTTCCAGATGTGGCATGATGTCCCGGGGGGTGTTTCGTGAACATAAGACTTTTTTTTGTGTTTGCTGCGTTGATGGTAACTCCCGTTGCTCTCCTCGGGCAGGAGAAGTCGCAAGCGCCGGCGGCTCCGCCAGCAAATCCGATTACGGCCAGCGAAAGAGGTTTTTACTCCTTTGTCAGCGGTGCGGCAATTGGTGCGGCGCAAAAAATGCCGGAAGAAAACTACTCCTTCAAACCGACACCGGAGGTTCGCAGTTTTGGCCAACTCGTCGGCCATGTGGCTGACGCTTCCTACGCGTTTTGCTCGCAAGCCGAAGGCGAAGCAAATCCCAGTAAGAATATTGAGAAAACAAAAACCTCGAAAGCTGATCTCGTAGCCGCGCTGAAGGACGCGGTTGCCTACTGCAACAAAGCGTTCGACGGTATGACCGATGCAAAGGGCAGCCAGATGGTGAAATTCATGAACTTCGACTTGGCGAGGCTCACCTTATTTTCGATCAATACTGCGCATACCGATGAGCACTATGGAAATATGGTCACCTATTTGCGGCTCAAGGGAATTGTGCCGCCGACCAGTGAAAACCCACCGGCACAAGCGCCGAAGTAAAACATCGGCCTTTTTCCCAGCGGGGTTGGTCGAAGTCGACGTCGTCTCGCATCCGCTACTTGCGCCAGAGAACCCCGTTAACCCGACAGGTTCATTACTTCCGCATTGCTCGTGATTCATAGCGATCAGACAAGTTGCATCAGCCGCGTTTCTATGAGGCTCCCTGCTCTCAATGCACACTGTCCCCTGAACAGTTGCGACAGTTCTCCCGAACCATACGGTCTAACATTTGCCGGTCAAGATAGCGACCTTCGTAAATCACAGCCGTGATGCGTTCGGTGTTCCTTATGTCCTGTAGCGGGTTAGCATCCGTAAGGACAAGGTTTGCAATTTTTTGGGGTTCGACGGTCCAGAGAGAGTCGGAAAGACCCAAGAAGACGGTTTGACCCACTTTCGGAGGCCCTGGCCGATGGTTCGAAAAAGAAGATCAGGGACCTGATGCATCTTCTGTACGAGCACGCAATCCGCTATGAATGGACGGACCGCAATCCGATTACGTCTGTTCGGCAAAGTGGCGTACGCCAGGCAACACCCATCCGTCTCAGCGTTGACCAACTTTCCCAACTTATCTACGGTGAGTTGAAACAACGAGAGCGAGTGATGGTGTTGCTGGATTTTGGAACCGGACTGCGGAGGGGTGAACTGAGCGGCGTCCGATGGGAGGACATCTACTTCGAAGACAAGGTTTTGATCCCAAAGCGCTCAATCGTGAAACAGTGCATCGGTAAGGTCAAGACGGAAGCTTCGAAAAAGAGCATCCCGCTGGATGATGTGCTGATCGAAGAATTATTGGCTTGGCGTCAGGAGACTTTTTACGCCCAAGACAGCGACTACGTTTTCGCCAGCACCAAGATGAGAGGCAAGCAGCCGTACTGGATGAGTCGGATCATGCAGCATCACATCAAGCCAGTCGCAGCGAAAACCGGGATCGACATTAAGGGATGGCACACATTACGCCACTCCTACACGACCCTGCTGCGCCAAAACAACAACAACCCCAAAGTAGTGCAAGGCCTGTTGCGGCATGCCTCGTACGCAATCACGATGAATGTCTACGACGAAGCAATGTCGGAAGAGAAGCGCAACGCTCATCGTGGAGTGATTCAGCAGCTAAACCGTAGAGTAACCCGTAGTGCGCCAAAACCGGCGATTCCGCAAATTGTTGATAAGTTTGGCGTACCACCCGTACAAATTTTTAATCAGATGGCAAGAACAAGGCTTTCATGGCCCGGTTAGGCCAACTAACACAGGATTGGCTGGAAACGGCCTAAAACGAACCGTAAGAATGCGCGCCAGGATTTGGACTCCTCATAATAATGGGAGTATTGTTCCAGCCTCTTCCGGGGTAAGCTGGGCAGCCGACCAACCCGGCAGCTTTCGCCAGCGCCGGGTCCCTCCTGTTCGCCAGATGTTTTCAGACTGTGAGCTTTTTTCGAAAGGCGGCTAAAATGCTCAGTACGCCGGTTCCCAAAAGGCCGAAAGCGCCCGGTTCCGGCACGGTTGATGTTGCCGTGATCCCTTGAGCGTAATAGTTTCCGTCGAATAAACTGAACGTTGCGGTCCCCGTCGCCCCGCCAAAGATATTCACTGGCTGGAAGGTGTCAACGGTAGTTGCTCCCACGGAAAAAGTAAGCGTCACTAGAGTGGAGAAGCCGTTAGCGCCGTTGGTCGGGAGGGTAATGCTGCTGATAAACAGGGTGCCAGTTTCATTGAAGGCGAGATCATGAGAGATGCCCCCAATCACGATGGACCCGTTGTCGAAGAACACGTCAGTGGTGCCTCCTAGGTTAGAACCCGGTGCGAAGCCAAACGCGTTGAAGACAGAAAAAGGTATGCCACCCTGTACTTCGACCGTCCGGGTTGGACTTTGCTGGAAGAAACCAAAATTGTCACCGCTCCCGTCATTCGGGATAAGGAAAATCGTGGTGATTGAGTTGGCGTTCGCGCGAAGCGATATCAGCACGAATACAAGAGGAATTGCCCACAAGAACCGCTTCATAGTGACCTCCATCGCCGAGCATTGTCGATGCCCTATTCGATACAAGCAAGGTGCCAAGGTGCGCAGGCACGGGAGCGGCCAATTGCCAATTTTGTGCAGCGTGCAGCGCGCATACATGGGTCTTGCCGAGCACGGCTATGGATCGAGTGCTCACTTTGCATCAGATGCTTTCTGACAGCGGCAAGCCCGTGAACCCACCACCGACGCCAGGCTCGGAATCCGCACCGCCAGCGTTACTGTCGCAGCTGGAATCCTGCAAAAAGCAGGAATGATTTCGTATGGACGAGGAAACATAACGATTGTGAACAAAGCAATGCTTCAAGAAGCCGCCTGCGATTGTTCCCAAATCATTCAACGTCAGAGAAACAAATGGCTGGCCGAAACTGCGGCCAGTAGTAGCATGATTAAATGAAGCAATTCATCATATCCACGCTTCCCGAAATAATATTGTGCGTGGACACTTCAGATGCTGGACCACCCGCGCGATTTTTGCCGAGCCTCCAATTTGAATCATGGTCGCAAGCTGAGAAGCACTTTCTGGCTCTCGGGGCACCAAGCGAAAAAATCAATGCGGTGAAGAAAGCATTAAAGAAAACCGGTGTCGCACAACTCTTCTTTCCAGACCGTGAGCGGTCCTGAGGCCGAAATCAGGTCACCTACCAGCCCAGCCTCGCGCTTAGGTAGTGCTACTTTGAATGTTTAAAAAGTTCTTCGAGTTTTTGTATTTGGCGCTGCTCAGCAAGCTCTGCCTCTGCCGCAAGGCTTTCCCGTTCGTACGGTGACCAAGTGCTGGGGTAATCCAGAATGTTCGGGGAGCTGGGCCGGAGCCGGTCTGACTTCTTCTTCGCCATGGCATCACGCTTTACGAGAGAATGCATTGCTGCACCTCCGAGGCGAATGAGCATAGTGCAGGTCTCTTGGCCTGACCATACGGTGATTGTTGTAACATCTCCATCTCTTACAATGTCGGCCGGTGTCAAGCATTTTTGTGCGTACTAACCCGTGCACTCCGAAGAGCGCGCCATTTCGCTCTAGCTGAAGCAGTGCCGTATCCAACCAAGGCTCGCTCGCAATCAGTTTCAGGTCTGGAAACTCAGTCCGACCCATACATCTCTTCGGTCGCATGCGCGATCATGATTCCTAGTTCAAACTCCTCTTTCTCAAGAGGAGCAGGACGCCCAATCATTACATCGGTGATTTATTGCACACCATGAGGATGTCCGGGCTGTCCTGCGTGCGAACCGAAACTTTGTAGTTGCTCGTAGTTCCATTCGCGCCGCCACATCCAGTACAAGCGAACGGCCAGTCTCCGTGCCATCGCTACTTTCGCGATCTTGCGCCCGCGTCGCTGCGCCAAGTGGAAAATTGGTTGCGCCACCGTTGATCGCAGCGCGCCGTCGCCTGCGCCGCTTCCACCAGCAAGAAACGAAGCAGGCTGTTCCCCTGTTTACTAATGTGTCCCAGTCGCCGTCGTTCTCCGCTGGAATCTTCTTCTGGAACCAGTCCCAGGTAGGCCGCGATCTGTTTGCCGCAGCCGAACCGATGGGCTTCACCGATGATCAGCACAAAAACTACCGCCGTCAGAGCACCTACGCCAGGGTGGGTCATCAAGCGCCGAGCTTGGGAACATTTCTCCGCTTCCTCTTCGATCGCCTGCGTCAACTCGGCAATCGTCGGGTTGATACGGTCCAACACCTCCAGCAGATCTTTCCGCCGGCGACTCGCCCAGGGAGCCAACGATAAAGACTCGAGTTGCTTGCGTCCCGCTTCCCGCCACAGTCGCTTCTTGTAACGTACCCCTTCATTGATCGCTACCGCTTGCAATTGATTCATGATCCGCGTTCGCGTCTGCACCATGCGGTGGCGATGCCACAGCAGTTGCCGCACATCACGATTCTGCCAGGTCGGCACCCAGATCTTCGGAAAGTCATCCTTCAGCATTAGCTGCAAAATATGTCGTGCGTCCTCGCGATCGGTCTTCTTCTTCCGTACACGCTTCGCTCGGATTTTAGCTGCGTCGCCCGTCCACAACTCGAAGCTCAGCTCCGCTATTAGTCGCTCGAACCAGCGGCCATGCCCACTGGCCTCCATACCCACACGCACCTTGACACTTTGTTCCCCCAGGGCACGGTAGAACTTCTCTGCTTCTTCTGGGTGTTGGAGTCGTCGTTCCTGGACCTCTCCAGTTTCTGTATCCACGTACGCAATTTGTTGAAAGCCCGGGTGATAATCACAGCCTATAATCAGCATGTTCGGCTCCTTTCTCCGGGCCTTGGTTGGTTGGCACCATCAAAGTCTACTCGGGGCTGGGAGCCGACATTGTTATGGAATCATTTCACTCATCGATCCTGGAGGTCGAGGGTTTTGGTGGAAGACTCACATTCGCTATCCGCGACGATTTCCCGCTGCACGACGAATGCATTTCGTTGAGATTTCGTAGTTCGTCTTGACTCAGCAAAACGTCCGCCAAGCCGCAGTCCAAACAGACAAGGAGCTTCGGGAACGCTAAGACGCTCTTTGTCAGATTCGCTTTCTCGGGAAAATGAATATTGATTTCACTAGTAAAGGTCTTCACGTTTTCTGATCGGCAGGAACCGCAAGCCATAACAACCTCCTCGCGACACCATTGATGTTGGGTCGTCGAGGAAAGGGGTTGCAATGATTGAAATCACAAATCCATGTGACCAGCTTTTTAAGTAGTTGGCTAAAAATCGCGATAGCACTCCGTCGAAAATCCTCTCCTCATTAGATTGCGTTTGTAGCCATAAGCTGGTTGATGGGCGTGATAGTGACTTCATAGCCGAGCTTGCGAAGGGCCCGTGCCAGCATCTGGGCACGTTTCTTCTTCTCTCGGGGAGTCACTTCGCGGCCTTGCTCGATGAATCGAACCCCTTCATGCAAGATCTTCCAAACCACACGGCAGAGCCGATGGGCGACGGCCCAGATGGCGGATTGATAGCCGAGGCGGGGGAGCAGGCGCCGGAACACGGCTTGAAAATGACAGCCTTTCTTCGCCACAGCAGCGTGGGCTGCTTGGTTCAGCACGCGGCGAAGATATTTATTGCCTTTCGCAGAGCGACTGCTGTGGTTCTGCTCCGCGCTTTCCTCCTTGCCAGGGCAGGTTCCCACCCACGACGTCAACTCCGCCGCCGATGGGAAAGTACTGGCCTGAGCGCCCACCTCCGCGATGATTTGTTGCGCAGAATCCACTCCCAAACCAGGCACTTCCGCCAGTCGAATCACGGCGTCTTGATGCGCCTTCATGGCCTGGGCAATCATGCGGTTGAGCTCAGCCATCTGCTGATCGATCAACTGCAGCCTTTGTAGCTGCAAGGCCAACATCTCCTTATGCACGGGCTGGGCTCTTCCCGTCAAAGCATCGACCAGTTGCTCCTCCGTGCACTGCAACCGCTCTCCACCCAGTTGCGCCAACTTCTGGGGGTCGGTCTCTCCGTTTGCCAAAGCATGCAGAATGCGCAAGCCGCTGGCGCCCAGTAGGTTGCTGACGACAATCGACAGCTTGATCCGCATTTCTTCCAACAAACACTCGATCTGGTTCTGCAGTCGTACCCGATCGCGCGTGAGTTGCAGCTTCATGCGGGTCATGCTGCGCCAGATACGTTGTTCGCCACTGGGCACGAAACTCAAAATCAGCTCGTCGGCGATCCATCGGCGCACCAACCGTTCGGCATCCTTGAAATCATGCTTACGCCCACGTGGAGCACGGTTGGAAAACGCCTGCGCCAAGTGCAAACGCATGTGGGGCTCCAGTTCCAGCCCTACCGACCGCCAGTACTGGGCAGTCGATTCCATCCCCACCTCTTCTACTCCCTGCTCCCGCAACCACGTCAATAAGCGGTGCAACTCGCTCGGCAGCGTGACGAATCGCCGCCGCGCTGGCTTCTCTTCCGGCATACTCGCATCCACGACAACTGCCATCAAAACTTTCTTGTGTACGTCAATCCCCGCGACCTTCATCGCTTCCTCCTCGCGTGGAAGCGGCAGAACGCGCGCGAAAAAGATTACACACCGTCAC
>DASXLU010000157.1:0-11088 GCA_036496065.1 Candidatus Acidiferrum sp. | reverse complement strand
GCGGAAAGGCCAAGGTCCGACAAGAATTCAGTGACATCGCGGATTTTCTTGGCGAATGCGATCGCAGAAATGTGTTCCGGCTCGTCTGGCGAGAAAAGGTGATGGTATTCCTTCAGCGTTGAGCCACAACCGGCCGCATTTGTGACAATGGCATCAACGTTGGCGCGTGAAAATGCTTCGAGATTGTTACGAGCCAACACTCGAGCAGTCTCGCGAATGCCTGCATGTGCGGGGAGGGCGCCGCAGCATCGCTGCTGATCGGGTACCACAACTTCGCAACCGTTCGCGGTTAAAACTCGAACCGTGGCGGCATTTAGCTTGCTGAATGTAACGTTGGCGATGCAACCTGCGAAAAAAGCCACGCGGGCGCGACGCGGTCCTTGCACTGGGAAGGTGTGGCCTAGTTGATCAAAGAAAAATGTGCGGTCGATCGTTGGCAGTAAATTTTCTTTTTCAGCCAGACCTAAGAGGTCAAGCAAGCCCGAACTACGGGCAAGATCCTGCAAGCCGGTGCGTTGATAAATGCGAAGTAGCCTGGCGATTGCCGAAATCCGTGTTGGAAAAGGCAAAATTCTTCGAAAGAAGAAATTTCGAGCCACCCGGGTTAGCAGAGGCCGAGAATATTCGTGTTCGATCCGTGCACGGGCGTGTTCCACGAGCTTTCCATATTCGACGCCTGACGGGCAGGCAGTTTCGCACGCACGGCAATCCAGACAGGTATCAATGTGATGTACGAAGGTGCTGGCCACGGGAAGTTCGCCTTGATTGACCAAAATCATTTGCCGGATGCGGCCGCGAGGCGAGTCTGCTTCCAATTGCCACAAGCGATATGTAGGACAATGATTCAGGCACAAGCCGCAGTGCACGCAGCGCGAATAGTCTTCGTACTGCGGGATTTCGCCAGGAATCGGATTCAGGGGCGACACGGTTTATGCGGCTCCGACGATACGCCCGGGCGCAAAAATATTGTGCGGATCGAAGGCCTGGCGCACTCGCTTCTCCACGGACAACGCTAGGCCATGCGGAGGCGGTTCAGCCGCAAATGCTGTGACTGTAACCGGCGCATGCAAGAGCTTGGCGTGGCCTTTTTTTTCGCGAGCCGCCAGGAAGATGTCACGGACTGCGTTTCGCAATGCCGCCAAGGCAGCTTCGTCGCTGTTGCTGGCCATTAAGGCAAGATAAAGAACGCCTTCAGCCCGCACGAGGAGAGCGTGTTGAAGCGAATTTGTTTGGGCGATTCGCGCAAATTCCGCTAAATCGTTAGCAAGGGCTGTTGGAACCACGATGCGCACCAGGGCGACTTGAGGAGCGGACCAACGCAGCCACTCATAAGCCTCGCGCAACATTCCGCCAAGAGTCTCGTCGGCGGTTTGCTCCAGCAGTTCGTGTGTTTGCGCACGACCTTCTCGCGCGTGTTTTTCGAGTTCCTCCGCAATCCGGCGCAGTACGGATTCGTGCCCTTCGAACGCGACGTAAACGTACCACTTGTCGCTTTCCGCAAAACGCGAGAGCGAGAGGTCCGTGCGTTTCAGGATGGCTGCGATGATCGATGCGACCTCGGGACTAAGCAGTTCGACATTCGCCAGTGGCAATCCCGTCGCGTTCACTATTTTGTAGTACGACAACGCGTCCTCAACCGATGCGAAGCTCGCCAGATGACCGCGCGAACTCTCTGGGAGAGGAAACGTGCGGAAGTTGAGGCGAGTGATAATTCCGAGCGTGCCGAGCGATCCGACTAAGAGTTTGTGAAGATCGTAGCCAGTAACATTTTTCACGACGCGCCCGCCGCTCTTGCACAATTTGCCCGCGCCATCCACAAACTCGGCGCCAATCAGGAAATCGCGCGCCGTTCCGTATTGCAGGCGCAACGATGAATCGATTCCGGAGGCGACGACGCCCGCAACAGTGCAGCTTTCAAAGCACGGAACCGCCAGGGGCAAAAACTGATTTTTCTCCGCAAGAATTTCTGTAAGCCGCCGCAGTGGAAGGCCGGCATCCACAGCCAACGTCAAGTCTCCCGCGTCGTAATGAGCGATCGATTGAAGACTCGTCGTGTCAACAGCGACGTCGTAGCGCGAGGGCGGCGCTCCTATCTCTAACTTGCTGCGAGAACCGCAAGGAATGAGTGACAGGTTTTCTTTTAGAGCGAATTGTACGACCTGCGTCACCTCTTCCGCAGATGCGGGGCGCACCACCGCACTTGGCAGCAGGCCGGCAATCGCGAAGTCTTGCAGATCTTCGGCAGCGCCGGTGACTCGGTCCGCGCCGAGAAGAGATTCGAGCCGAACTCCTACGTTCGCAGCCGTCGTCATTTGTAAGGGCTCGCAGGTACCCGCCGTTGGCCAGCGACACGAATTTCGCCGCAACCCTTACTGAGGGGAAAAATCTTGCCGGGATTCAGTGACGAATTGGGATTGAATGCATCGTGCACCCGGCGCATCAAGTCAAAGTCCGCGTCACTGAACAGCAAAGGCATCAGCTCACTCTTTTCCATACCTACGCCATGTTCACCGGTGAGCGTGCCGCCCAGCTCCAGGCAATAACGGATGATTTCTTCCGAGGCGCTGACCGCGTTGGCAAATTGCTGAGCATCACGCGGGTCAAACATCACGATGGGATGGAGATTGCCATCGCCGGCATGAAAAATATTGCCAATGTGAAATCCATATTTTTCGCCGACTTTCTGAATGTGTCGCAACGCTTGCGGGAGCTTGGATCGCGGGATGACACCGTCGAGCACGTAGTTGCCTGGGGCGATGCGACCGAGCGCACCGAAAGCGTTTTTGCGGCCTTTCCAGAGCAGGTCGCGTTCCGAATCATTGCGGGCCACTCGAACTTCTCGCGCGTGATTTTCGCTGCATACTTCTTCAATCGCGGCAGCTTGTATCTCGACGGCCTCGCGCAGGCCTTCGACTTCCAGAAGTAAGACCGCTGCACTGTCTCGCGGAAATCCCGCGTTAATGTAGTCTTCAACCACACGCAGCGTCCAGCCATCGAGCATTTCACAGGCGGTTGGTGTGATGCCACGAGCCGTAATTTCCGCCACGGTTTGCGAAGCGTCGTCAACGGTATCGAAAATGGCCAACAGAGTCTTAACGGCTTCCGCCTCGCGAGAGAGCTTCACGGTAATTTCCGTGATGAGCGCGAGGGTACCTTCGCTGCCGACGAGCAATCCACAAAGATCGTAGCCCTGCGGATCGCCGTGTTCATTGCCGATGCGCACAATTTCGCCATCGGGAAGAACCAGCTCCAGCGCGACAATATGATTGGCGGTAACGCCGTAAGCCAGCGTGTGTGGGCCTCCTGCGTTTTCGGCCACATTGCCTCCAATCGTGCAGGCTTTCTGGCTCGAAGGATCCGGCGCAAAATACAAGCCCGCATCCTCTACGGCACGCGTGATGTCTTGGTTCACGACACCAGGCTGAACAACGGCACGGCGCGAATCCGTATCGACATACAAAATGCGATTCATCCTCGAGAAAGCGATCATCACTCCGCCGCTACGCGCCAAGGCGCCGCCAGACAGCCCCGTTCCGGCGCCGCGTCCGACAATGGGAACTTCATGTCGCGCTGCCAACTTGACGATATCGGAGACTTGCTCGGTGGTGCGCGGAAACACGACGACATCCGGGCGGCCCTTTTCCACGGAACCGTCGTATTCATACAGGACCAAATCCTCGCTCTGCGTTAGTACATCGGAAGATCCAAGCAGAACGAGCAGCTCGCGGCGCAGAGCATCGATGGCGGGATCAGCTTTTACGCTCACCCTGCCACTATAGTTACACTCTCGCTATGCGGCAATGCCCCGATGCCTGACGAGATTCATCTATGCTAGTGTAAGACTCCTTAAAAATGGGAAGGCCCGCGCATGCCGAGACCGAAGATTTATGCAACTCATGAACTTTTTCCTGAAGCCCGCAAGATTTTAGACGCAACGTGCGATGTGGAATATTGGACGCAAACCGAACGCCCGTCGCGCGAAGAGGTTTTACGCCGGGTAAAAGATAAAGAGGCGCTGGTCTGCCTGCTCACCGAAAAGATAAACGACGAATTGTTGCGAGTAGCGCCGAAGCTGCGAATCGCCAGCAACGTGGCGGTTGGCTACGACAATATCGACGTTGATGCTTGCACGAAGCGCGGCGTAGTCGCTACTAACACGCCAGGCGTGCTGGACGAAACCACGGCGGACTTCGCCTGGACACTGCTGATGGCTGTTGCGCGTCGGCTTGCGGAGGGCGAGCAACTGGCGCGCTCCGGGAACTGGCGGGGCTGGAATCTGGATCAGCTTTGCGGAGCTGACGTGTGGGGCAAAACGTTGGGCTTGGTGGGTTTTGGGCGCATCGGACGAGCGGTCGCGCGTCGCGCATCGGGATTTCAGATGAAGGTGCTGTATACCGATGCAGTGCGAGCGCCTGAGGAAATGGAAAAATCGGTCAACGCGAAATTCTGCGACCTGAATACGCTGCTCGCCGAGTCGGATTTTGTGAGCCTGCACGTGCCGCTGCTGCCCGAGACGCGGGGCCTGCTGGATGGGCCAAAGTTCTATCGCATGAAGCCGACAGCATTTCTGATCAACACGTCGCGCGGGCCGGTGGTGGACGAGGCGGCGCTGGTGGCAGCGTTGGAAGCCAAAAAGATCGCTGGAGCAGCGCTCGACGTATATGAAAACGAGCCGTTCATTCATCCTGGATTGAAACGTCCAAACGTGGTTCTGGCGCCGCACCTGGCCTCAGCTTCCGTAGAGACGCGGACGAAGATGGCGGTGATGGCAGCAGAAAATGTGGTGGCACTGTTTAAAGGACAAATGCCCAAGAACATGCTGAACTCTGCGGTCCTGAAGAAATCCTGAATCTTCGCGGTAAACCGATGACTTCCGGCAAGCACCACGCGCGTCAAATGTTCGAGCAGACACTTACGTCGATCGATATTCCTCGCATGATGGAATGGAAGCTGCCGTTGCAAGGGACGCAGTTGATCCTGCCGGAGTGTTGCGTTGAGTTGTCAGGCATTTCTCGTGTGTGCGTGGTGGCAATCGGAAAAGCCTCGCATGCCATGGTTCGCGGCCTGCTCAACATTTTGCCGCCAAACGTCTCAGCCTCTGGAATTGTGGCCGCCCCCACTTCGCCAGTCCAGCGCGAACGAGACTTCGCGTATTTTCTTGCGGGTCATCCCATTCCTAATGCGGATAGCTGGAACGCCGCGGAGGCGATACTCCGGTTGTTGCAATCCACAGATGAACATACGTTAGTCTTCTTTTTGCTTTCAGGCGGCGGATCGGCGCTTGTGGAGCTTCCGCTTGTCGCAAGCATGACGCTGCAGGATGTTCAGTCGCTCTATCAGACTTTGGTGACTTGCGGCGCGCCCATCGAGGCTATCAACACGGTGCGTCGCCATCTTTCCGCAGTGAAAGGCGGGCGCTTGGCCGTGGCTGCCAGTCGCTCGAGGAAAATCACTTTGGCGGTGACGGACGTACCCTTAGGCAAAGAGAACGCGCTTGCGTCAGGCCCGTCGTTGCCCGATCCCTCCACCGTTGCGGAAACACGGAGCCTCCTGGAGCAGTACAAGCTGTTTGCGCAACTGCCGGAATCTTGCTTGCGATGGATCGAAGCTGGAGAAATGCTGGAGACACCAAAACCCGGAGACGCCGCGTTCGCAAATAATCATTTCGTATTGCTTTTGGGAATGGATGACCTGTTTCACGCCGCACATCATGCAGTAGAAGCAAAGGGCTATCTGGCCTGCTGCGATAATTCAACCGACGATTGGCCCGTGGAGCGAGCCGCATCCAGCCTGTTGGAGCAACTGGATGCGTGGCAGGCCGAAAATCGGGGGCAACGCGTGGCGCTGATTGCCGATGGAGAAGTCAGCTCTCCCGTGACCGGCAACGGCATCGGAGGCAGAAACTCTACGTTTGTTCTGGCATGCGTGGAAAAGATTGCGAGACGCAAAATCACGGTGCTGAGCGCAGGTACCGATGGGATCGACGGAAACAGTCCGGCAGCGGGCGCCGTAGCGAACGGAGAGACGTTAGGCCGCGCGCAGGCTCTGGGACTTGATCCCGCCGCCGCTTTCAGGCGAAGCGATGCGTACACTTTTTTTCAGAAGCTCGATGATGCGGTGGTGACAGGTCCCACGGGCAATAACTTGCGCGACTTGAGAATTTTGCTTTCTGAGCCGTAGCTTTTAGGGTTTTGGCGGTGGCAAGCGGCTTTCGATCTGCTTCAGCCGCTCATTCATTTCTTTCACGAGCTGTTCCAGATGCGCGAACCGCTGGTCGTCCGGAGTCTTCGCAGTTGCTGCCGAATCCGAAGAGCTCGCAGAACTCTCGTCGTCGATATCCATATGCCAATTGCTTTTGGTCGATGGATTCTTCAAATGCTCGATCTGATCCTTGATCATCGGCGCTACTTCGATGCTGAGGTCGTTGCTTTTCAGTAGCGCTTCCAAGGCGGGGATGGCCGAGGCATCACCTCGCGTGCCAAGAGCAAAAATGGAAGCTACGCGGACCGTGAAATGCGGCTCCGTCAGATAGCCCGCGATCTGGTTGGTGATTTCCTTGTTGCCTTTTTCTAGGCGCGCCAGGCTGCTGATGGCGGCTTGCCGCGAATCCATCTCTTTGCCAGGCGCGGCCCACACTCGTAAGGTAGGCACTGCCCGGTCATCTCCCAATGTGCCAAGAGCGCGCAGCGCGGCGTTGCGCAGGAAGCCATCAGGCGAATCACTCTTCACCGCGTTGGTGAGGGTTTCGTAAGCGGCTGCCGTTTTCATTTTGCCCAATGATTGCAGAGCGGAGGCACGAGCCCGATAAGAACTGTCGTCTTTTGCGATGGTTTCAAGCTTGCCGGCTACGACGGTGTCATCCTTGAAATTGCCCAAGGCTTGCACAATTCTTCCACGCAGCCATGGTTCTTTGGCGATCGCGAGTCCGTCCAGCAATTGCTTGGACGCGACGGAGCCACCCTGTTCGCCCAATGCATCGGCGGCGACCTCTCTCAATTGCCACGCCTTGTCTGCGCGGAGCGATTCACCGAGAGCGGCGGTAGCCTCTTCGTCGTTCTTCAATTTACCCAGCGCCGAGGCCGCGTCCGCGCGATCGGCGAATTCCGAGGCGCTCTTCAACTGATACAGCAATTCCTTCTCTTGCTTCTTGAATTCGGCCGACTTCAGAACCTGATTGCCTTTATCAAAGAGCACCATCTCTGGAGCCGAGTCCGATGGGAACGTGAAAACTTCCGATTCTTTCGACACAACGATGGGAAAGAGCTTCGGTCCCGACGCATTTGTTACCTCGACATCTACTGGGAAACGGAACCACCCAACATAGCCTTCGCGTTTCTGCGTCTGATTCACCAGCAGCGCAACCTGTTTCTTGTCCTTATCGTAGGTGTAGCTCAGTTCCAGTTTAGGAGCGCCTGCGCCGTAGACCCACTGATCGAAAAATTGATCAACGTTGGTATGCGTGGCCTCCTCAATTGCTTTCGTTAAGTCGGCGGTGACGACGTTCTTGCCGCGATTCACTTCAAGATAATGTTTCAGCCCGGCATAGAAGGCGTCGTCGCCCAGTTGATGGCGCAGCATGTACAACACCCATCCACCCTTGTCATAGGAATTCCCGTCGAATTCGCTGGAGTCGTCAAAATCGTGGCGCACGATTGGCTTGGCGTAGAGATTCTTCATCGCAAACCAACTACGGGAATTTTGCCAACGCTCGTAATCGGCCTGATCTTTGCCGAAATGCGCCTCGATCCAGACATATTCCATGAACGTGGCAAACCCTTCATTCAGCCAGATATTGCCCCAGTCCTTGGTAGTAACCAGATCGCCGAACCACTGGTGGCCAAGTTCATGAGCAATCAGCGGGTCTTCGCCCGTTGGATATTCAGGGGCCAGTTTTGGATTGCGTAATGAGCTGGCCGTGTTGGTGGTAGCGCTGGAGTTTTCCATGCCGCCAGCAACGAAGTCGTCCACCATCGACTGAGCATATTTCTCCCAGGGATATTCCACGCCGAGCTTGTTGCTGAACAGGTCGATCATGGCGGGAGTCCTGCTGTAATTTGCTGTCAGGCGATCGCCGCGATCTTTTGGCGCGTAGTACGTGACCGGAATGTTCCTCCACGTATCTTTCACTTCCGTTAACTCGCCGGCCACAACGGTGATCAAGTAAGTCGAGCTTGGTTGCGACTCGCGCCAAGCCCAAGTCTTTAGTCCTTCCCCTGCATCGCTCACACTAATCAGCTTTCCATTGGCGACGGTCATCCAATTGGATGGCACAGTGACGAGGGTCTCGGTGGTCAGACGGTCGTTCGGATAATCGTAGGTTGGCAGGTAGTAGCGGGTATCTTCGGATTCGCCCTGCGTCCAGATTTGCTTGGGACGATTGGGATAATCCTTGTCAGGCAGGATGAAATAGAGGCCTTTGGTCGGTTTTCCTTCGTATTTAATCTCGACGTCAAACTTCTCACCGATCTTCGCCGGCTTGGCGAGCGCCACATGGAGTTTCGCGTCAGTGGACTCAAACTTCGCGGTTGCTTTATTCACTTTGACGCTTTGAATCTGGAGCCCTGCGGAATCGAAAGAGAGTTTGTCCGTGCCATCACGCAGGATGGCAATCGTGTGGGTGACGTCTCCAATCACCTTCTTTTGCTCGAAATCGAAACGCAGCGCGATTCGCGAGTGCTGCAAATCGTAGTCTTTACTTCGCGCATACGGCTCGTCCGCGCGGGACACCAGCGCCATCGCGAACACTGCAACCAGGCTGAACAATACACCAGCCAGTGTTGCTCGCTGACCCTGCCGTATGGCCATCTTCGTGATCATTCGCTCTATTCCTCGCCTTCCTCTTCTTCTTCGAAATATTTCGTACTTAGAATTTGGCGATCACCCTTGATGAACGAAGATGATCGAGATAAATCCAAACGTAGTCGTTTCCTGCGCTGCGTAGTTACCGTCGCAATTTTCAGGATCGAGCAACCATCAGGGGACCGTGACAGGTCGAACCATTGGCTGAGAGCCATACGTGCTAGAGAAGGCTCCTTGTCGTTCCGCCATCAATGGTCAAGGAAACGCCGTTCACGTAACTGGCTCGTTCGGAAGCTAGAAAAGCCACTACCGAAGCAAACTCTTCAGGGGTACCCAAGCGTCCGGCAGGAATCAGTTTCTTCCATCCAGCAAACACCTCATCGGTGCTGCTGCCAGTGCGTTCCGCCATCATGCCCGCGAGATCGTCGAGGCGATCAGTGCGCGTGTATCCCGGGCAGACATTGTTCGCGGTGATGCCGTAGGGACCATATTCATTGGCGAGTGTGCGCACCAAACCGGTGACACCGGCCCGCAATGAATTAGAAAGCAACAACCCCTCAACTGGTTGTTTCACCGAATACGAGGTAATAGTGAGAAAGCGTCCCCAATTGTTTTTTTTCATGCGCGGCAGGACGGCCTGCGCAAAGTAGACCGTGCTCATCAGCAGTTGGTCGGTCCAGACTTTCCAATCCTCATTGGTGGTGGCCTCAAATAGTTTAGACGGAGGCCCACCGGTATTGGTGACGCAAATGTCGACACGCCCAAAGCGCTTCTCCACGGCTTCGACGAAATCCGCAACTGCCTTGGAATCACCTACATCAAGCGGCCGTTGGAACACTTCGCGGCCACCGGCGGATCGAATCCTGGCTGCAGCTTTTTCCAGGTCAACGGCCGTTCGGGCGCAAACGGCGACTTCTGCGCCTTCACGTGCGAGTTCTTCCGCGACAGCGCGACCCAATCCTTTGCTTGCCGCAGCCACAATCGCCACTTTTCCCCGAAGACCCAGATCCAACGAAACCTCCGCTGCAAAACTTTAATCCTCTCTTGGAATGGAGTTGCTCGTCAAATGAGCGCAAGCCATTGGATAGGGCGAAACTGTTTGCACCATGCGCGGCGCGGCACTAAGATGCGGGGTAATCGGGGAGTAAGTTCCCGCTTCGCTCCGCACCTGGAGGTTCCCATGACCGGCCTTCGCACTCTTTGTTTTTTGCTATTGCTTGCGTTGGTTGCCCCCTTAAGTAAAGCACAACTCGGCAAAAGCATAATGATTCCCGCTGGCTCTGAGGTTGATCATCAATTGGCCGCAATCAATGCCGCAACCGACCCCGCAGCCAAGCTGACACTTATTGATCAATTCGCTCAGGCGCATCCGGATGGAGATTTCGCCATTCTGGCCGACGAGCAATACGTGAATTACTATCTCGCTGCGAAACAATACGACAAAGCGTTTGAGTACGGCGACAAGTTGTTCGCACGCGATCCGGATAACTATGCGAATGCCGTGAACCTGGTTCGCGCCGCAAACGAAAAAGGAGATCCCGACCGCGTACTGAAGTACGCCGAAAAAGGTGGCGAGATCCTGCAGCGCTACAAAGCCTCACCTCCGCCTTCGGGAATGTCAGCCGACGGTTGGACGCAACAGAAGGCGCAAACTCTCGGCGCCGTCAAAGATAACCAGAACTACATCGAGCAATCGTTTCTGAGCGCGGCCTATCAACAAAAGGACCCCGTCAAGAAAGCGGAGGCTCTGCAACGATTCGCCAAGGATTTTCCCGATTCACCAAATGCGGAACAGGCCCTTGGACAAGCGGCCTTCGCCTACCAGCAGGCGCAAAATCGTCCAAAGATGATCGAAGTTGCCAACTCTTTGCTCGCGAAAAATCCCGACGATATCGGGATGCTGCTTCTTCTGGCCGACGACTACAGCGAAAAAAATGAGCAACTGGATAAGGCCGCCGAATATGCGAAAAAGGCCGCAGCACTCTGCGACACCACGAAAAAACCGGATGGCATGAGCGATGCGGATTGGCAGAGCCAGATTTCTTTGCAAAAAGGATTGGCGCTGAGCGCTCTTGGGCAAGTCGACCTGGAGAAGAAGTTGAATCCTCAAGCCGTGGAGAGTTTGACGAAGGCGGCGCCTTTGCTGAAAGCGAATGCCGTGAGTTATGCGCGAAATCAGTATCGACTGGGATTTGCGTACTTGAACCTGAAGAAGAACGCCGACGCGAAACAGGCGTTCACCGATGCAGCATCGGTGGACAGTCCGTATAAGGGTCCGGCACAAGACAA
>DASXLU010000156.1:0-8375 GCA_036496065.1 Candidatus Acidiferrum sp. | reverse complement strand
TCACGGAACACATGGTGCACCAGTTGCTCGCTGATGTGCCGCACACGATTTTCCGGCCGGCGATTGTGATGGGAGACAGCACGCGTCCGGAGACGACGCAATTCGACATGGTGCAGGCGTTCGACATGCTGGCGCGCATGCTGGTGTTGCCGCTGCGACCGAATGACAGGATCGACATCGTGCCCGCAAATTATGTGGGCGCCGCGATTGTGAAGATTCACCAGATGGAGAAGCCGGCGCTGGGAATTTATCATTTATCGTCGGGCACAGGATCGCAGACGTACAAGGAATTGACGGATGCCCTGGCGGAAAAAGGCGAATGGAACAAGCCGAGTTATCAACCTTGGCTGGGCGGCCCATTTTCGAAAACTGTGAACTGGTTGGCGTTTCGCGGGGGCGCAGTAGGATATGGCGCTTCGCTGTTGAAAGTGTTCTGGCCGTATCTGGACTGGAATACTGTGTTTGATAATTCGCGCGTGGTTGCCGAGATGGACGGCGAGGCGCCGGCGACATTTTCCAGCTACGCGTATCCGCTGCTGCAATTCAGCCGCGCAAATAAATTCAAGTACCCGGCGAAGCCGTGGCCTGCTGCGGGCAGTGTGCCTGCGGTAGAGCAAGTGGCCGGGAGTGCGCGGGCATGACGGACTTCCTGCTGGTGGCGTGGGTCAGCGCGCTGATTGAGATACGGCGATTCGGCTGGATGTTTGGAATCGGCAAACGCTGGACTCCCGGAGAAAAACTGAAGCTATTGTTTGCGGGCTACAACGGCACGCGGAATACGGGCAGCGACGTGCGCGTGCAGGAAATGATCCGGCAGATCCGGCATGTGCTGGGCGCGAAAAATACCGACTTCAGCGTGATGACGCAGAATTTCGAGTTGACCAAAGGATATTTCGAAGGCTCGCGGCAGGTACATCTGCCGGACGTGTTCCCGCCATTTTTGTTCCGCGAAGTGCACGCGAATCACGGCGTGATTTCGTGCGAAGGATCGATGTTCAAGAGCAAATTCGCGAATGCGTTGACGACCATGATGATCGGGTCGCTGGGGCTGGCGTCCGCGGAAAACAAATTGTCGGTGGCCTACGGCGGAGACGCGGGCCACATGGACGATTTGATCGAAGGGATGTGCGCGCGGTACACCAAGGACTCGATGGTGATTACACGCAGCCTGGAATCACAGCAATTGCTGAGCAGGCTAGGAGTTCCCAACGAACTAGGCGCGGACACGGCGTGGACGTTCGAACCGCATCCGCCCGAATATGCTCGGAAAACGTTGCGAGCCGCGGGATGGGACGAGAAGACGCCCGTGCTGGTGCTGTGCCCGATTCATCCGTTCGTGTGGCCGGTGCGGGCATCGATAGGCAAGTATTTGGCTAAGGTGACGACAGGAGCGTTCAAAGACAGCCAATATCGCACGGTTTATTTTTTCGAGTCGGGCGCAGAAGTGGACCGGAAATTCAAGCATTACATTGATGGGTATACACACGCGACGAAGGCGTTCGTGCAGAGACATAAAGTGTTTCCGATTCTGGTGGCGATGGAGCGACTTGACGCAGTAGCCTGCCGGGAGATCGCGAGAGAAATGCCGGGGACGCCAATCTTCACGTCGGATGATTACGATATGTTTCAGTTGGTGTCGATCTTGCGGAGCTGCACGTATATGGTGTCGTCGCGGTATCACGGCATCGTGACATGCATGCCGGCGGGCGTGGTATCCGCGGGCGTGACGATGGATGAACGCATTCGCAACTTGATGCGCGAGCGCGGCCATCAGGATTTGGTGCTGACCGTGGACGATGCGGAGTTGGGGCCGAAGTTGATCGAGGTGATGGAGCGGCTGGTGACCAACGCGGATGCGATTCGCGATAGTATCGGGAAAACCGTGGTGAATAATCTGAAGGGAATGGCGCGCATGGCGGTGTTTCTGGAGGACGAGATGCGCAGGACCTATCCGGAATTTCCGCTGCGGCGCGGTGTTTTCAGTTGGGAAGATAATCTACCCCGGTTGAGCGAGAATTTGCGGCAACTGGTGGAAGAATACGACTCGACTCCGGCGGTGCTGGCGGCGGGACGCTGAACTGCGATGGCAAATTTTCTCGAAGATGTTTTCGGCAAATTGCAGGAGGCCGCAAGTCGCGTGGTGCTGCGCGAAGTGCACGGAGAAGAGTTTGTCAGCGTAACCGGCAAGGAAGTGCTGGAGCAGGTGGCGCAGGCACGAGCGTATTTGCGGCGCTCAGGCTTGCAGGCGGGAGACCGCTGCGGATTGCTGGGGCCGAACTCGATTCAGTGGGTGGCGATTGACCTAGCGCTGATGGCGGAAGGCGTGGTGGTGGTGCCGCTGTATGCGCGGCAGGCGCCGACGGAATTAGCCGCAATGATGAAGGATTGCAGTCCGCGATTGCTGCTGACGAGCGATGCGGCGCTGGGCGAGAGCGTAGCGAAGGAATGGAGCGGCGCGCCGGCGCGGGTGACATTTGAGCAGGTGCTGGCGCAGTCAGACGACGGGAGCAGGGGCAGCGGCGGCGATGCGCCGAATCCGCGGCTGGACGCGGACCTCGTTACTATTATTTACACGTCGGGCACGTCAGGAGAGGCGAAGGGTGTGTGCCTGAGCGTCGGCAATCTGAACCACATGCTGTCTTGCACCACGGGATGGATGGACCGGCTGCCGCTGAATGACAAGGAGCCGTTGCGCGTGTTTCAGTATTTGCCGTTTAATTTTGCGGCGTCGTGGATCGTGATGCAGTCGTGTTTGCTGCGAGACACGGTGTTGACGCTATCGACGGATTTGAATCGCGTGGCCGACGAGTTACGGCTTTCGGCGCCGAATTACTTTTTCAATGTGCCGACGCTGTTGGAGCGCGTGCGGCGAGGCGTGGAAGAAGCGGTAGCCAAGCGCGGATCGATGATTGCGGCGATTTATCGTAACGCGCGCGACTCCTGGACAAAACAGCATGACGGGAAACAGCATGAGCCGGGCGGCCTCTGGCTATTTCTGGGACGCACGCTGATTTTTCGCAATGTGCGGTCGCGTTTCGGGCCGAACTTGCGCGGATTGGTGTGCGGTTCAGCGCCACTGGCGCCCGAAACACAGGAATTTTTTGCGATGCTGGGCATTCCGATCTGGCAGGTGTACGGCCTGACGGAAACGTGCGGCATCTGCACGATGGACGATCCGCGCAGTACACCGGAACCCGGGCGAGTGGGACGGGCTGTGCCGGGAATCGAGATGATGACGGGCGAGAACGAAGAAATTCTGGTGCGTGGGCCAAATATTTTTCCGGGCTACTGGAACCGTCCGGAAGAAACTGCGCGCGCGCTGCAGGATGGCTGGTTCCATAGCGGCGATCAAGGCGAAGTAAATTCGCACGGGAACTGGCGAATCAGCGGGCGCATCAAGAATCTGATCATCCTGAATTCCGGGCACAACATTGCGCCGGAGCCTATTGAAGACAAAATCGCGTCGCACCTGGCTGGCGCGCAACAAGTGGTGGTAGTGGGCAATGGCCGGGGATATTTGTGTGCACTGGTGACGGGCGGTGTTGGCGCGAAGGCGACGCAAGCTGCGCTGGACCTGGTGAATGTGGATTTGCCGCACTACCGGCAGGTGCGAAATTTCAAGATTGTGCCGGAGGCGTTCACGCCGGAAAGCGGATTGCTTACGGCGAATGGAAAATTGCGGCGCGACGCGATCAATTCGCGATACAAGACGGAAATCGAAGCGATGTACCAGAAGCAGGCGGCGGCTGTGGGCGCGAAGGGATAGTGCTTTCCAAGGACGGGGGCGAGTTGGCTAAGGGGTTGCCAACAGGGACGCAGCAATGCTGCGCCCCTACTACGGAGCAGCGAGAGAGCATGAAAGAGTTTCAAGGGAAGGCATTGCGTTGGGAATGGCGCGACGGCGTAGTGGAAGTGACGCTGGACCGCGAGCCATTGAATGAAATCGGCACGCTGCTGCTGGCGGAACTGGAAAAATTTGTGGCGGCGTTTCGCGTCCTAGTGCCGATCACAAGCGCATGTATTATCACGAGCGCGCGGCTGGGCGGATTTTGCGCAGGTGCGGATCTGAAAGAGCTGTATCTGGGTGCGCTGCCGTTGACAAAGAGCAAGCGCATCGCGGGCGTGCGAGCATTTTTGCGACGAATCCATAAGGTTGCCAACGCGATCGATGCGGCACCCTTCGTGACGTTCGCGGCGGTTCATGGATTGTGCATGGGCGGCGGGTTGGAGTTGGCGCTAGTGTGCGACCAGATTGTGGCGGATAAGATGGCACGGTTTGGCTTTCCGGAGTTGCGGCTGGGGTTGATCCCGGGCTTCGGCGGAATTCCGCGCTTGCGGCGCGATGTAGGCAACAGCACGATTCGCGACTTGTTGTTCACCGGCAGAACGATCAAGGCCGAACGCGCACACGAGTTGGGACTGGTATCGCACCTGGCGGGCGAGGGTTACGCGCTGCAAGTGGCGCGTTCGATGGCGCAGCAGGTGACGAAATTCGACGCGGAAACGCGCGCGGCTGCGAAGAAATTCCTGAAGCCGATACCGTACGCCGAACTCAATAGGGAAATCGATCTTTTCTGCAAGCTGTTCGCGCGGCCCGTGGTGATGGAGGCGCTGCGACGCTTTGTGGAAACCGATGATCCGATGAAGCACCTACCTGTGGCGGAACGAACCCAGCCCGCGTAATCAGCGGCAATTTTCACAGCTTGCTAGGAGGCCCGTTGTGCGCAGCCAACTGAAAATGTTTCGGCTATGCGTCGTGCTGTTGCTATTGTGCGCGGCGGGAATGTTGGATTCGTGTGGACGTCACGAAAAGGGAAAGCGAGATTCGTTCCGTATGGACGCAGAGGGCACGACGCAGGTCACACGCGTTGTGCCGATGCCCACGACGATAAGTCCTGAAGCGCAGCAATATCTGACCGGTCTGGCGCACCAGAAATATGGGCCGCAAACGCTGGCAGAGCGCCGCACGATGACGGATCAGTGGCGGGTGAGAGATTCCGCGGAAGCAGAGAAACTTTTTCCGGTGCATGTGGAGGAGAAGACGATTGGCGGAGTGCGCACGGATGTCATCACCCCGGGTGAGTTGCGAGATAAGAAGAGCGAGTGCGTGCTGATCAATCTGCATGGCGGCGGATTCAATTCGGATTCAGGCTCGCTGATCGAGGGAGTGCCGATCGCATATCTGGCGAAAATTCCGGTCGTGTCGGTGTACTACCGGCTGGCGCCGGAAAATCCGTTTCCTGCAGCCATCGATGATGTGGTTGCGGTGTACAAGGAACTGCTGAAGGAGCATAAGCCGCAAAACATCGGGATGTTTGGCACGTCGGCGGGCGGGATTTTGACGGCCGAGGTTGCGGTGAAGCTTAAGCAATTAGGATTGCCGCTGCCGGCGGCGATGGGATTGTTCTCGATACTTGCGGATTTTAGCCAGCCTGGGGATTCGCAAAATTTGTTTGCGCTGAATGGATTGGCGGGCGATCTTTCGCCCACGTATACGAATAAGCCGCAGCCGAACGAGTACACGTTAAACACTGATCCGAAAGATCCGGTGCTGTCGCCGATTTTCGCGGACCTGCATGGGATGC
Organism: Candidatus Acidiferrum sp.; assembly: GCA_036496065.1. Classification (GTDB taxonomy): domain Bacteria; phylum Acidobacteriota; class Terriglobia; order Acidiferrales; family UBA7541; genus Acidiferrum. The sequence continues at coordinate 2,790 of DASXLU010000156.1, read as the reverse complement.
CACCGAGTTTGCTGGTGACCAGCACGCGCGATTTGCTGCTGAGCAACACAACGTTGTTTCATCGGGCATTGCTGCGTGCCGGGAATGATTCGCGGTTGGTCGTGTTTGAGGCCTTGCCGCATGCGTTCTGGTATCACTTTCAGTTGCCGGAGACGCGGGAAACGTTGGAATTGATGGCGAAATTCTTTGATGAGAAGGTGGGACGCTAGTGCCGTGCTGAGCGGGCCGAGCGCCTTTGAGGCGGGTTGGTTGCCACGATCCCTCCGTTGCGTGACCCGGCGTGCGAAAAGCGCGCGAAGAAAAAGCCGGGTCACTCCGGTCCCTTCGCAGATCAGGGCAAGCGGGATGACAGTGTACTTCAGGGGCTAAAGCCCCTTTTTTGGTGTGGCTCTATGTCGCGGCTAAAGCCGCGACCCACAAACCTTGAGTGCGGATCCACAACTTAAGGAAAATGGAGGGACCTAGCCGAATGGGTGATGTGGCGGGGTGTGCGTATTGGGCATGCTGTGCGTGGAGGTAGGGACCATGTCAGCAGATTGGATTGCAATTTCGAATGAATTGGCGGAAACGACAGCGAAAATTGGCGCGCACACGGTGGCGGTGCATACCGAAGCGCGGGGATCGTCGAGCGGCGTTATCTGGCGGCCGGGAATTGTCGTGACGACCGAGCACGCGCTGCGACGCGACGAAGAAATTCAGGTGACGTTGCCGGACGGAAAGACGGCGTCGGCAAAGTTGGCGGGACGTGATGGGTCCACGGACATTGCGGTGCTGAAATGCGAAGAGGCAACAGCAGCGCCAGGGGCGTTTGGCGATAGCGATGCATTGCGCGCGGGGCACTTGACGCTGGTGGTGGGTCGCACGCGAGTCAGCGGCCCGGTTGCGGCGTTGGGATTTGTGAGTCTAGTGACCAAGGAGCGGCGACTGTGGGGCGGCGGCGCGGTGTCTCCTTATTTGCGGCTGGACGTGGCGTTGCAGCGTACGGCAATTGGCGGCGCGGTGGTGGATGCGGCCGGAAAAATCGTAGGAATAGCTACGCCCAAGTTCGCGCCGGCCGGTGCACTGGCGGTGCCGGTCTCAACGGTGCAACGAGTTGTGGACGCGTTGCTGGAGAAGGGTCATATCGCTCGCGGATATCTTGGAGTGGGGCTGCAGCCCGTGCGCCTGCCGGAAGGTTTGCGGCAAACGCTGCAACGCAAAGAGAAGACTGCGGCGATCGTGCTGGAGGTTGAGCCGGACGGGCCCGCGAGCCAGGCCGGAGTGGTGATCGGCGACATCCTGATGAAGCTGGACGGCAAGCCGGTAACGCGACTGGAAGATGTGCAGGCGCATCTGCATGGTGAGGGAATTGGGAAGGCGGTTCGCGCGGAGTTTCTGCGGGGCGGGGCGCCGCGAGAGGTGCTGATCGTGGTTGGCGAACGGCCGGACGGGAGCCGTTAAAATGCAAATCAAGGGACTGGGAGAAGTTGCCGAACGCGTGCGGCGGTCGACGGTGCTGGTGCAGCCGGGCGGCCGCGGCAGCGGATCGGGCGTGATCTGGCGGAGCGACGGGCTGATTATCACCAACGCGCATGTGGCGCGAGGCTCGCGGATGGAAGTGAGCTTGTGGGACGGCCGCGAATTTCGCGCGGAAATTACGGCACGGGACGCACGTCGCGATTTGGCGGCGCTGCGCATCGAAGCAAAAGACCTGAGTGCCGCCGTGATTGGAGATTCCGCGAAGGTGCGAGCGGGAGAGCTGGCGATCGCCGTCGGGAATCCGCTGGGATTTCTTGGGGCGATGACCACGGGAATCGTGCACGCGGTAGGGCCATTGCGCGGATTGGGCTCGCGGCATTGGGTGCAGGCAGACGTGCGACTGGCGCCGGGAAATTCCGGAGGGCCGATGGCGGATAGCAACGGGCGCGTCATCGGAATAAATACAATGGCGGCCGGACGATTGGCGCTGGCGATTCCGAGCAACGATGTGGCGCAATTCTTGGCTGCGGGCGTCGAATCGCGGAGCAACTGGATGGGCGTTACGGTGACACCGGTGCGCTTGCCGCAAAGCAGCCGGCAAAATTTCGGACTGCTGGTGCTGGGAATCGAGCCGGAAAGTCCGGCGGCAAACGCATCGCTGCTGCTTGGCGATATTTTGTTGGGCACCGAGGGGCGTGCATTTCATTCGGTGGAGGATTTCGCCGATGCGCTGCAAGGCGAGGCATCGCGTGTGTTGCGGCTGGAGTTTCTGCGCGGAGATTACACGCGAGTGCGGCGGGTTAGCGTGCAACTGGATGCGCGTGGGAGGCAGGGAGGTTCCATCGCGGCGTGATGCGTGTTTTCCTGATCGCGGAATCGGTTCGCCGGCGCGAGACGCTGGAAGCGCGCTTGAGCACGCGAGGTCTGCAGATCGCCGGAGCCGCAAGCGACCTGCAGAGTGCGGAAGAAGAACTGGTCGAAGGCGAGGCCGACGTGCTGCTGGTGGATGCAGCGGGCGAGTCTGCGGAGGAAATATTCGAGAAGCTGCGGGAGAATGAGTTGCTGCGCGAAATGCCGGTGGTGCTGCTGGCGGAGCAGGCGTCGGGACCGTGGTCAACGCAGGCGGTACGCGCGGGCTTGCGAGGAATTCTTCCTGCTAACGTCGGTGCAGATTTGTTGGTGGCGGCGCTGGCTGCGGTAGGACAAGGGTTGGTGGTGCTGCATCCGGAACAAATGTCGCCGGTAGCAACGAGCGGCGGCGCGACCTCGGAAGTGGACGAAGCGAACGAGACGCTGGAAGCGTTGACGTCACGCGAGAAGGAAGTGTTGCGC
>DASXLU010000155.1:0-3442 GCA_036496065.1 Candidatus Acidiferrum sp. | reverse complement strand
AATCGCGTTCGGTCCCCGTTTGCGGGTAGGCGACCAGGATTTGGACAGGCGCGTTTATCTCGCGACGGATGCCCACTCGAAAGATCTCCATGGCGCAGCAGGTTTTCTTGGCCTTGCCGCACTTCGCGCCAAGCAAGTTGCGTTTGATTTCGAGCTTGGCGAACTGCGCTGGGCCAAATAATTTGATTTGAGCTGCGAACCATGCGCAGTACGCCGCACTTCTTTTTTTTCACGCCGCTGTGCCTCCGTTGACTTGGCCGCGCACCTGACCTACCATGCCCGTACTTCGATTGCCTTTTCTGACGTGGGTTACCGAAATCAGGGGTGCTGCATGAGTGATTGGATTTATGTCCAGGAAAAGCCTGCCGAGCAGCTCGCCCAGCTTCACCATTTCTCGATGGTTAAACAGCACGCCGGCGGCGAAGCCGTCTTCCACATCACCGTAAAGGAATTTGCCACGCCGCCACCAGGGCAGCGTTTGCGTTTTTTCGCGGAAGCCGATCAGCCTATCAACCAGAAAACTGCGTCCTTCGTACCTTGCGGATGGGGCAACACTTTATTCAACGCACTCGGGGATTGCGTGCGGCTGATCCGTCAGTTTCCCTATGAAGTCGACTGAATCTGTCGAGTCGCCGTGTTCTTTGCCGGTGTCGGTCCCCGAAAAACGAGAGTTCGGAATTGAGGTGCGAACGTGATCATTCATATGAATAAGGCGCAGTTGAACGGCGTCACCGTGCTCGACATGAAAGGGAGCATCCACTCGGGCCCGGATTGCCGTCAGCTCGAACAGCAAATCGAGACGTTGATTCGAGACAATGAGAATCGAGTCATTTTCGATTTGACCAACGTCACGCATATCGACAGTTCAGCTATTGGATCGATCGTGCGCTGTCTGACGCGCCTGAAAAGTTGCAACGGGATGTTGCGTCTGGCGGGCGCCACCGGAATGATCGAGCACAGCTTCAAATTAACGCAGCTCCACAAAGTGTTGGAACTGTACCCGACGGCGGCTGCGGCAGCCGAAAATCTTCCACCGCAGACATTGCCCAAAGCTTAAGCGAGGCCGCTGGCGTTCCGGTTACGGCTTCAGCCGTACATTCGGCCGGAAATTATCAATAATTATCAATTCTTAAACATCCCATTTTCTCCAGTGAAACAAATTTGATTGCGCGTAAGTCCTTCCTTTGTTACGCTCCCCGGCAAAGAGTCCTTGGAGGCTACTTCATGGCATTTTGCAAAGCGTGTGGACAAGAAATAGGTGGAGCTAGTTTCTGCCCGAAATGCGGTGCAAGTCAGGCAGGAGCTGGAGTTGCCGCACCTGCCGTACCCGCGGCCTCACCGACGGAAGGCCTGCAAGAAAATGTGGCGGGACTACTGTGCTATGTCCTCGGATGGGTAACTGGAATTATTTTTCTGCTCATCGATAAGCGGCCGTGGGTGAAATTCCATGCCGCGCAATCCATCGTGGTTTTTGGCGGGCTGACCGTTATTCGAATCGCTCTCATCTTCATGAGCAGTATGATCGGCGGAGTCCTCGGTTATGGATTTCTTGGCCTGATCTCGCTCGCAATCGGCCTACTAGGCCTCGTTCTGTGGGTACTGCTGATGATCAAGGCCTACCAGCACCAGACCTTTCGGGTGCCGGTTGCGGCCAATATCGCCGACGGCATCGCCGGGAAACAACTCTGATCTCAGGCATGCAGGTGGAAGTAGTCGCCGTCGCGGAATAGCCGCACAGTCACACCAAACAGAGCGGAGAGCTGCTCGCTGGTGAGCACGCTTTCCTTTGGTCCGTCGGCCAAAACGCAACCCTTTTGCAACAACACCACTCGCTCCATCTCCGGAATAATTTCCTCTACGTGGTGGGTCACCAAGACGATCCCAAGTCCGCCGTGGGCCAGTTCCTGCATCTCCTTGCGCAGCTCGACCTGACCGGCAAGATCCAGTGCGTTTCCCGGTTCGTCGAACAGCAGGGTCCGCGGGCTGTGTACCAGGGCGCGAGCGATCAGCGTGCGTTTGGCTTCTCCTGAGGACATCTCTGCCACGGCGCGTTTCGCCAGGTGCGAAACTCCCATTCTTTCGAGCGCCGCCTCGGCCCGCATGCGGTGTTCACGGGCAGGCTCATGGTTGGGAAAGATGCGCGTACTGCTGAAGAAGCCGGAAAGCACCACATCCAGTCCCGTAGCGTCTGTGGTGCAAGCTGCAAGTAAATCGGGCGAGACGATGCCCAGCAGGGATCGAAGTTCGAACACGTTCCACAAACTTCGTCCCAGAATACGTATCGAACTTCCGTCTGCTACTACTGGGTAACACTCTCGCGTGATGGTTTTTATCAGCGTGGATTTTCCGGAGCCGTTCGGACCCAGGATGCAGACATGTTCGCCCTGCTCAATACGCAGAGATAGGCCATTCAGGGCCAGATTGTCCCCCCGGACGACAGTCACATTTTGCAGTGCCAGCAGTGGAGCGGAGGTTTCGGTCATGGAGAAGCCATTTAGTAAGGCGGTCGGGGTCGTTCCGTTTGTCTCGAAAAGAGCCGCAGGAGCCAAAAGACAGGATAAGCAATCAGGGCAAAAAAAGGAGGCGAAAACGGAAGTCTTCGCCTCCCGGGGTGGGGTGGGTGTTACGAACAAGCCTGAGGTGCAGCAGCCCCTGCCCTGCCAGGCAGGTCTGCAGCCTCACTCGCGGATCGCCATAGCTTTCACGAAAGGAGACTCACCACCCAGGGCTTGTCTTTGTGGTTTTTCTAGCACCGCACGGTAAGCGTGTCAACGTAAAAAAGCTGATGAGATTGTTTTGGGATACGAGAGGCTAAACCGGCCGCGAGGATTTTGCTTCACCCAGAATGCCGCGGATCGTGCGTCCCAAGGCTGTAGGACTATATGGCTTCTGGAGATAGTGCGAACTGGGAATCTGCACATCCAGCGCGCCGGAGTTTTCCGAGTAGCCGCTGGTAAACAGAATGGGAATCTGCGGATAGCGCTGCAAGAGTTGTGCCGCCGTGGCCGGTCCTCCCAGACGTGGCATGACAATGTCCAGCACCGCCAGTGCGGGGATCTCATCTTCGCAGAGGCTGAGAGCCTGTTGCCCATCCGATGCCGCCAGCACGCGATATCCCAGGCTCATCAGCGCCTGCCGTACCATCTCGCGGATCGAGTCGTGATCCTCAGCGAACAGAATTATTTCGCTGCCGCGCAGTTCCTCCGGCCCAGGCACGATTTCGGGCTCGCTCGCCCGGCGCGCCGCACCACCCTCCGCCAACGCCGGGAAATAGACGCGAAACAGACTTCCTTGCCCAAGTTCGCTATAGACCTGGATGAACCCGGCATGTTGCTTCACGATGCCATAAACCGTCGCAAGCCCCATGCCGGTGCCTTTACCGCGCTCTTTCGTGGTGAAAAAGGGTTCGAACACACGCTCTCGCGTCTCCGCACTCATTCCC